>CAJXUL010000173.1 GCA_913060615.1 uncultured Gammaproteobacteria bacterium
GAACGAGGCCTTGTGCCAATTTCTCAGTGATATTTTACAAGTAGTAGTTGAGCGTCCTGCGGATATTGAAACCACGGCAAAAGGCGCGGGTGTGCTGGCTGCCATTGGTTGTGGCGTGCTGAAAGACTTGGAAGATGCGGCAACCCATTGGCGTTTGGATAAACGCTTTGCGCCCATTATGACCGACTCGGCGAGAGCGCAATTGCTGAAGGGCTATAACCAAGCGTTGAGTCAGGCACTTTCTTCATAAAGAGCGCTTTTCTAAAAAATAGCTTTTTCTTCGTGAAAAGTCTTTTTTTGACAGCACCTCAGTGCAGCATTTTTAGGCAGCGCGAACAATAAACTGGGAGAAAGTGGCCACGCGGGGGAGAGGTAAGTTGGACGAAGGGTATGCTGGGCGAAGGGCTATGCAGGGTAAATCTTTTGCCCTGCAAAAGCGGACCTTCGAGGCGGATGTATTTAGTCCGCCTATGTTCAGCTAGGGTCTTATTGACGGCCTAACAGCAAAAACTCTACCAATGCTTTTTGCGTGTGCAGGCGATTGCCTGCTTCGTGAAAGATCACTGATCTGGGATCATCCAGCAAGCTCTCGCTGACTTCTTCGCCGCGGTGGGCGGGTAGGCAGTGCATAAACAATACTTCTGGGTCCGCTAGGTCCAGTAGCGCCTCATTGACCTGATAGGGACCAAAGGTTGCGCGGCGATCAGTTTCTTGTCCCTCATGGCCCATAGACGACCATACGTCTGTGACTACAAGGTCGGCGCCGTCAACAGCCTCGCGTGGATCTAATACGCGTTCGGCCGTTGCACAGCTGGCAAGAATGTCGGCGTTAGGCTGATGGCTATCTGGGCAAGCAATTCTTAAATTGAAGCCCCATTGCTTGGCTGCATTGATATAGGAATGGCACATGTTGTAGCCGTCGCCTAGGAAGGTCACGGTTTTGCCTTCAATAGAGCCTCGGTGTTCTTCAAAAGCCTGAATGTCAGCCAACAGCTGGCACGGGTGCAGTAGCGAGCTCATGGCGTTAATGACAGGAATGGTTGCGTACTCTGCCAGGCGTTCCATAGCTTCCTGATCCAACGTTCTGATCATGGCAATATCCACCATCTCAGACAGTACTCTAGCCAAATCTTCAATGGGTTCGCCGCGGCCAATCTGGGTATCTGCACTGCCGAGGAAAATGGCATGTGCGCCCATCTGCGCAAAACCTGCTTCGAAGGCAACGCGGGTTCGTGTGCTGCTCAGCTGTAATATCAGCGCGCCGGTTTTGCCCACAAGTGGTTGGTGGACTTCGCCCGCTGCGTGCATTTTGCGGAAATCTTTAGCTCGATTAACCACATACTTAAGTTCATCGCTGGTGAAATCCAGCAATGACAAAAAATCCCGTTTTGCCATAGGAGTATTACTCATCAGTACTTGTTGAATTTTTAAGGGTTGATTAGGCCGGAAACTTTGGCCACTAACTCATCTGCTTCAGCGTCTGTCATTGTCAAAGGGGGCAGAAGACGTACGATATTGCCCTGGGTGACATTGATCAGTACACCATTGGCCAATGCGCGATGCACCAAGTCTGGGGCATCATCATTTAGTTCTACAGCTAACATAAGTCCTGCGCCGCGAATCTCTTTGACATTGTTGTTGCCATCTAGTGCTTGTCGAAAGCCTTCTTGAATGCGCTCACCTAAGACCAGCGCGCGCGCTTCCAAATTTTCTTGCTCAATGACATCAATCACAGCATGGGCCGCGGCGCAGGCCAGTGGGTTGCCGCCGAACGTGGAGCCATGATTGCCCGGTACGAAAAGAGATGCCGCTTCACCGCGTGCTAAGCAAGCGCCAATGGGCATACCATTGCCCAGTCCCTTCGCGGTAGTGACCACGTCGGGCATGATGTCTTCATGTTGAAAGGCAAAATATTTGCCGGTTCTGGCGTTACCGGTTTGTACTTCGTCTACCATCATCAACCAGTCGTACTGGTCACAAATTTTTCTAAGGGCTGCAAGGTAGCCGGTTTTGGGGATGTGAATGCCGCCTTCGCCGAGTATCGGTTCCACCAATAGGCCAACTATATTTGGGTTGTTGCTGGCGATATTTTCGATGGCTTCAATGTCATCAAATGGTGCGCGTACAAAGCCACTGAGTAGGGGTTCAAATCCCGCATGTACTTTGCGGTTACCGGTGGCGGTTAGGGTTGCCATGGTGCGACCATGAAAACTGCCGTCTACCACCACAATGCACGGTGACTTAATGCCTTTGTTGTTGCCTTTCAGGCGGGCCAACTTAATGGCGGCTTCATTGGCTTCTGCGCCTGAATTAGAAAAGAACACGTTATCCATACCCGACTTACGGCAGAGGCGTTCTGCCAAAGCTGTTTGTAGGGGTATTTCGTATAAATTTGAGGTGTGGACCAATGTGCCCGCTTGCTTGGCAATGGCTTGGGCCACGTGTGGGTGCGCATGACCTAAACCGCACACAGCAATGCCTGTGAGACCGTCGAGATAACGTTTGCCTTCAGTATCTTCTAGGTAACTGCCGTGGCCGCTAACAAAGTTTACGGGCATTCGACCATAGGTATTCATGACGTGGTTCATATCTAAAACTTCTGAGTGTCTACTCTTAATTTATATAAATGCTTAGTGGCCAATAAATATTGGCCTAAAGCTTCTATTGATCTTATCTTAGCAAGCTAGCTTGCCTAACAATTTTGTTCGGTTATTTGAGCTGGCTGCTTTTTGCTCGCAAATTATTTCTCTGGGCTAATTCTTTAAGAGCCCTTTGGCGGCCCTAAGGCTTTAGCAAGACTTCTACACAAAAAGGTACGAATAAAAACAATAAGCCAAAACGAAAAAGGCCGCAACGAATGCGGCCAATAAGGGCGAGATTCTACTAAACCCCGCGCATTCCAGCAACTATGCGTTTTGCCTTGGCGATGTTCGGTTGCGAAAGTATTACAGGCGGTTGCAGGTACTGTATTACTGCTAGGTGCTTAGGCTTGCGTGCAGCCTCACTAAGCCCTCATCTAGCGTCGCCTCAGGGCAGGCGAAGTTGAACCTTATGTGGCCTTCCAAGCCAAATTGTTTGCCGTTGGAGACGCCCAGTCCGTGATTTTCAAAATGGGCATCTATATCGTTTAAGCCTAAATCGCGTACGTCTATCCAAGCGAGGTAGGTGGCTTCTAATGTAGACATTCTGGGACCAGCAACGGTTTTCAGTCGTTCATAGTTGCTGCGCAACTGGCTGAGTAGATTTGGCACCCAGTCTGAGCGGTCGTTAAAACAAGCTTCTGATGCAATGTGATTCAGCGGGCCAACGCCTGAGACCAGACCCTTTTCAACTGAATGAAAACGCGCTCTTAACCGCGCATCTGGAATTACTGCCGCGGCACAACTTAAGCCCGGAATATTGTAGGTTTTGGTTGCGGCAAAAAGTGTGATGGTGCGTTTGGCAATCTCTGGCACGGCGTGAGCAATGGGCAGGTGCTGGGCTAATGGGTCGATGATGAGGTTGCAATGAATGTCATCAGACACCAGCAACAGGTTGTTTGTTTCAATAAATTCAGCCAGCGCCTGTAGCTCTTTCAAGCTGTAAGCCCGCCCGGTAGGGTTCTGCGGGTTAGCAATAAAGACCATTTTTGTGTTTTGTGTCAGTTGTTGACCCATATGGTCAATGTCCATTTCCCAACGACCATTAACCAATTTCAGCGGCGTGAGTATTTGTTCCACGTCAGCGTTTTCGCCTATTTCTAAAAACGGGTAGTAAACAGGGGTGGGGATCATAATGCTTTGACTACTTGCCAGCGTGTGCGCGGCCATATTCAGGCCGGGTACTACACCGGGCAGCCAAACGATCCATTCTTCGGGCACCTGCCAGCCAAAGTGATGCGCCAACCAACCTTGGAACGCATGTGTAAGAGATTCTGGCTGTTGGCTATAGCCCAAGATAGGGTGCTCTAAGCGTTGTTGTAGTGCCTGCAAAACAAAATCTGGCGAAGCGAAGTCCATGTCTGCTATCCAAAAAGGCAGAATGTCCCGATCGCCATATTTTTCCCATTTAGTGCTCTGTGTGCCTTTGCGTTTGATCACTTGGTTTAAAGGTGTAGCCAAAGGTATAGCCATGGATCGGTCCCCAATTAGAAAAAGTTAATAAGCGCCAAAAAACTTATAGCCCCATTGCTCATAAGCACTGCAGTGGGCGTGTTGTTACTTGCAAAATGTCGCTTCACCCGCATTAATAGGCCAGTTCTAGTTTTTGCTCAGTGATGCTGGGTAAAGTCGTATAAAAAGATAAACGTTAAGGGCTACAATATGCCCTTCTAAAGAGAGGTGCTCAACATGTCAGAAGAAGTCTTGGATAACATCAAGCAGCAAATTAGCGATAACCCCATTATTTTATACATGAAGGGTTCTCCCCAAGCGCCTCAGTGTGGTTTTTCTGCGCAAACTATTGAATGCATGGTTGCCTGCGGACAGCGCTTTGCCTACGTGGATATTTTGACTAATCCAGAAATTAGATCTGCATTGCCTGGGTACGCTAATTGGCCGACGTTTCCCCAGCTTTGGGTAGATGGCGAATTGGTCGGCGGCTGCGACATCATTACTGAAATGTTTGAAGCGGGTGAGTTGGAGACGTTACTGGTGGATACCAGTGCTAAATACCCTGCGCCAGAAGCAGAGTAGAAACAGGGTATAAGCAAAAGCTATTTCTTAATCTCTGTCCGAATCCCTGGCTGAATCTAGCCAGGCAGTCTGATAATCCCAAGCGTTGACGATATGGCAGAACAGCAAAGCTGTGCGTTCTGCGTCGTATGCGGCGTTGTGGGCTTTGCTCTCACTGAAATCTATACCTGCTCGACGGCACGCCTCGCGTAAAACCGTATGACCAAAGGCCAATGCGCCCAAGGTGGCGGTATCTAGTGCGGTGAATGGGTGAAAGGGGTTGCGCTTCAAGTTGGTGCGCTCACAGGCCATATTCAAAAAGCCCTGATCGAAGGAGGCATTATGGGCGACCATAACCGCTCTATGACAGCCAGATGCTTTCATTTCATCTCTGACCTCACGAAAGAACTCGGTCAATGCATCTTTTTCATCGATGCCATTTCTATCCGGATCGTCTAGATCAATCTTTGTGACCTTCAAACTAGCGGGGTCAATAATGCTGTTTGGGAACGGGTTAACGTTCCATCTAGCGTGTCGCTTGATGGACAGTTCGTCCTCGTTCATTGTGAGAAAGGTACAGGCAAGCTCTAGTATTGGGTTAGATTCTTTGCTGAATCCACCCGTTTCTAAATCAACCACAACCGGTAAGTAGCCTCGAAAGCGTTCAAATATTTCCATAGCCGCACGATAACAGAATTCAATAACGGCACGGCGTTATTTATCTGTATTAGGGGTTATTGTGCTGTCAGGTCGTCAGATAAAGGCCGGGGCGGAGGGTTTCTTTCTTAATGGATGTAATGCATAGATATGGTCATCTAATGGGGCTTCGCATAAGATGGCGCGGTCATTTTCAAGGGAAGTTCTGTGTCAGAGAAAAACAAAATCGTCCTCGCTTATTCTGGTGGCCTAGACACCTCCGTCATCTGTCGCTGGTTGCAAGAAACCTACGACGCTGAAGTGGTAACCTTTACGGCGGATATCGGCCAAGGTGAAGAGGTTGAACCTGCCCGTGCAAAAGCCAAAGCCATGGGTGTGAAAGAAATCTATATCGAAGACATCACCGAAGATTTCGTCGCCAACTACGTATTCCCCATGTTTCGTGCCAACACGGTTTATGAAGGCGAGTATTTGCTGGGTACCAGTATTGCGCGGCCTTTGATTGCTCGCCGTTTGGTGGAAATAGCAAACGAGACTGGCGCGTTTGCGGTTTCTCATGGCGCTACCGGTAAGGGCAACGACCAAGTACGTTTTGAACTGGGCGCCTACGCACTAGATCCAGATATCCGAGTTATTGCGCCTTGGCGCGAGTGGGATCTGAGTTCGCGTGAATCACTGATGGATTTTTGTGAGAAGCATCAAATTCCCGTGGACTATAAGCGTGGCTCTAAGTCACCTTATTCAATGGACGCAAATTTACTGCACATTTCTTACGAGGGCGGCGGCTTGGAAGACCCGAGCAGCCCGGCTGATGAAGACATGTGGCGTTGGACCGTTGCGCCAGAGGCGGCGCCGGACAAAGCCGAGATTATTGAACTTACCTATAAAGCCGGTGACCCTGTTGCGCTCAATGGCAAAGCCCTTTCAGCCGCAGAAATGTTGCGTGAATTGAATCGCTTGGGCGGAATCCATGGAGTTGGACGATCCGACATCGTAGAAAATCGCATGGTCGGCATGAAGTCTCGCGGCTGTTATGAAACGCCAGCAGGCACTGTAATGATGAAAGCGCATCGGGCGATTGAGTCGATAACACTGGAT
>CAJXUL010000174.1 GCA_913060615.1 uncultured Gammaproteobacteria bacterium
TACACCTCTCTATTCGTCGGCAGCGTCAGATGTGTATAAGAGACAGGTATAAGCCGGAGCGGTATGCACCCCAGGCGATTTCAAAAAATGATAGATGATTTTCCATCAAAATCGAAACGTGATCTCCAGGCTTTAAGCCTCGAGCCTGAAGAAGGTTAGCGACTTGATTGGAGCGTTGGTCTAATTCTAACCACGAAACTTCTTCGCCAGAGGCTGCGTGTATTAATGCTGGGGTGTTTGGTTTTACTTTCGACCAATGTCCTGGGTACATAAAAATCCTTAGTTTTGAAGTTGCGTTGGGCAATTCAATAAAGTTAACGGATAGGTTGATGGGTCAGCGCACAGACCAACCGGCGCTGCGCGTTGTAAAATTATTTGCTGTGCATGTGCGGTGCGAGGTGGCAGCGCGGCTGCGTGCACAGCCACTAGTGGTAGTTAGAGCACTTCGCCTGCAATGACTTCTAGTGCTTCAGGCTGGCGACAACCCAATAGCATTGACGCCACCTGACCATGATTGCCAGCGGTTTTCCATCGCTGTAAGCGTTCTTTAATCCGCTCCGCAGGACCCACAAGGTGACAAGCATCAATGAGTTCAGCTGGTACCGCGGCAGCGGCTTCGTCTTTGCGCCCAGCCAAAAATAGGTCCTGTATTTTTATTGCGGCATCTTCAAAACCCATTGCTTTGGCATAGTTGTTGTAGAAGTTTTTGTCGCGTGCGCCCATGCCACCAATATATAGCGCCATGTTTGCGCGGATAGGCATCATGCATTGTTCAACATCATCTCCCATCGACACCGTGACAAAGGGTGAGACTGCAAATTGCGTCATGTCCTTGTCACCGGCTTTGGCGAAGCCTTCTTGGATTGGCGCTGCGAATACGTCGTGCTTTTCTGGATCCATCCAGATGGGGAAAAAGCCATCACAAACCTCTGCGGCGGCAGCAACACCTTTGGGCGTTATGTTTGCGGCAAAAATTGGAATGTCTTCTTCGCAGTGCAAAATACTTTTCAAAGGCTTACCCAAGCCCGTGGCGCCTGCGCCGGTGTAGGGTAGTTGGTAGAGTTCGCCTTCAAAGCTCAGTGGTCCTTCGCGTTTAAATATCTGCTTCATAATCTGCACATATTCTTTCAGTCGCGTAACTGGCTTGCCGTAGGGGACGCCATGCCAGCCCTCTACAACTTGGGGGCCAGATGCGCCTAAGCCCACAATAAAGCGGCCGCCAGAAAGTTCAGCTAGGCTCATAGCTGTCATAGCTGACATCGCCGGTGAACGAGCGGGCATTTGCATAATTGCAGTACCCACTTTGATCTTGCTGGTATGGGCAAGCATCCAAGTTGCTGGCGTGACGGCGTCGCCACCCCAAGCCTCTGCAGTCCAGACCGAATCGAAGCCTAAGGCTTCGGCATGTTTAACTACGTCTAAGTTCACCTTGACTCGTGGACCAATGTTTCCTGCTAGTAGACCTAATTTCATATTCTTCCCCTCTAGTTCTCTCTGTAGTTCTCGCTATTTTTTGTTTTCTCAGTTCTTACGCGATTTTTGCATTCATCAATAACTCTAGTCTTTTAAAGACGAGGTTTATGCTGCGTCTCCTTGAGTTAGCAATTTTTCGTTCATTTCTTGAGTGTCAGCTAAATCGCCGCGCATAGTGCGCGCGCCAATAAAGTAGTGGCAAGCAGCCCATACGTTGACCATAACAGCCGCGCACATGGCGTAGCGTATTGAGTAAATACCAAAGTCTGGGGTCAGTATGTCGCTCAGAACCCCAACCAAGTATGGGCCAAGGCCCATGCCGATAAGGTTAAGTACGAAAAGTAGAATGGCAGAAGCAACGGCTCGCATACGCAGTGAAACTAACGCTTGGGTCATAGCGAAAGATGGCCCCAAATATGCGTTGCCTAATATCGCAACCATCATGAGTGAGGCGACAACCGCCCACACGCCACCGTATAGGTAAGCCACGAGCTGAAAGGGCACCATGACCAGGGTCGCAATACCGGGCACCCAAAAGTACCAGCGTTTGTCGTTGGTGCGGTCCGAGAGTTTGTCGGATATGTAACCGCCAAAGAACGTACCGATGGCACCAATACCTGCAATCAGCGCCAAAACGCTACCGATTTCAGTTAACGACATTTCATGAATTCGGATAAAAAATGGCGCGTTCCACGTGCCTGCACCGTAGCTGACGAAGGCGTGTAAACCCGCGGCAAAGGCAAGGTGTCTAAATGAGGTCTTGCTCCACAGCAGTTTAAGCACTGTCTTAACTGGCGGCGGGGGAGCAGTCTTAATTGGCGCGGCAGGCGCTTGGCTGGGTTTTAGGTCAGACATGCCTCTAGGTGGTTCGCGCAAGGTAAACCATACAATCAGCGCGAAAATGATGCCAGGTACGCCGACCAAGAAAAAGGTATAGCGCCAGCCTATGGCGTCTGCGCCCCAACCACCGACAAAACTACCAATCATTGTGCCTAAGGGAATGCCCAGTGCGTATATCGAAAGTGCGGTAGCTCTAGTTTCGATGGGAAAATAGTCGGATATTAAAGAGTGGCTGGGTGGGCTTGCGCCAGCCTCACCGATGCCTACGCCAATTCTCGCCAGCAGCAGGGTTAAGAAGTTATTTGCCAGACCACATACGGCAGTCATTGCGCTCCAAATCACCATAGAAACAGCGAGAATTTTTACCCGGCTGCGGCGGTCAGCTAGGGCGGCAATGGGAATGCCTAAGAACGTATAAAATACCGCGAAGGCGAGGCCGCCAAGGAAGCCAAGTTGGGAGTCACTGAGAGCCAGTTCCAATTTAATGGGTTCAAGTAACAGCGACAGGATAGACCTGTCGACGAAATTAATAATATACCCAACGAGCAATATCCCCAGTGCGTATTTCCGATAGTTTGGTCCAATATTCACGGCTTCAGACAAAACGATTCCCCTCGTCTAGTTTATTATTATTTGCAGGCGTGCTGTCCTGTGACAGCCCAAATTATGGTTGCCTGTTCGACAACCACCATTGCATAGTTTGTGAAACCAATTCAGCAGCATCTTGCTGCACAAAGTGGCCCGCGTTAGGCGCAGTTACGATGGTGACATCGTTATCTACCCAATCCCACGTGTTGTTCAACCCATCTGAGTGTAAGGCTGTGTCCTTGAGACCATGAAAAATCAACACCGGCATGGGTAGGCGCGGCGAGGCGCTAATACTTGCCACCGGACTGTCATTATCTGCAGATGGATAATTAGCCTTATAAAAGTTCAACATGCCGGTGAAACTGCTACGTTTGAAGGCCTCTACATAGTGCTTGCGCTCGTCGTCGTCGCGCACCCATCCAGATAATGTCTCAGCGGTCATGGGGCCGCCGAACATAATGTCTGGGTCGGTGGGCGAGCCCGCAATGAACTTACGTGCGTAGCCACTGTTTTTTTGCTGCTCTTCGTTAATGGCCATTTCTCTGGCCATACCACTGGGGTGGGGAAGATTTAGAATAACCAGATTGTCGACCATTTGTGGCAAATTAAAAGCCACCTGCCATGCCACAGCACCGCCCCAGTCGTGACCTACTACCGTTGCGCTTGATGCGCCTTGGTGTTTGATCACAGCAGCAACATCACCAACTAAGTTGGGCATTGCGTATTGTGCTATGCCCTCAGGCTGGCCGCTGAGGTTGTAGCCTCGTTGGTCCATGGCCACCACTGTGAAGTTTTCTTTCAGAGCATTTATTTGCTGTCGCCAGGTGTACCAGTAATCAGGAAAGCCATGAATCATCACCACCAATGGGCCTTGGCCTGTTTTTACGTAGTGGATCTTTACGCCATTGTTGTCGGCGTAGCCATGAGTGACCTCATCAAGTAGATCTGCGTTGAGCACTGGGCTGAATAACGCTGTAACTAACAAAAACATTTTTTTCATATGGTTGTGCCTAGTGGTGCTACTCCAAAATATTGAAATTTTGGCTCATTTGTTTCAAGCATTTGAGGCTAGCGACATTGTTGCCCACAAAGATAAGTGACTAATCGGTAGAAGTCTTTTAATCAGTTTTTTTGCAATCCCTCGGGGTAACACTACCACTGGTTTGGAAGCCTTAAAAGTACTCGAGGAAGCGGCGCTCTGGTATAGAGGAGAAGTGTTTGGGGAGCTTGTTGAAATGATCGGCGCAGTGGCCTGGGCATACTGATGTTTGTATCTAAGGGTTGGCAGACAGCTCTGCTAGCGGCGTACTCTGCGCTTGAGCCGGTCGAGTTTTTCTTTCCACATCTGAAAGGCTTCTGGGTCGCCGCCGCGGTCTGGGTGCAGTTTTTGGCACATGCGCCGTGCTTCTTGGATTTCTGCCACTGGTATGACTAGCTCAAGACCCAACGCTTTGATTTCAGAAGGGCTCAAGGTCTTTACCGGACTGGCGGCCTCTGGGGGTGAAAAAAAGCCATGCCAGTTCCCCGCGCCTTTAGTGGCATAGGACACTGGGCCTGATAGACCTAGTTTCCATGGGTGATTTTTTGCAGGCTTTTTCATATTGGCATTCTAATTATTTAGGTTACTAGCCTAGAATTTTGATCGAATTTTGACAAGTATATCTAGGCTATATTGTCTATAAGCGCTCTGCATTAAGCTGAGCGTGCTGCCTCTTCTCTAGCTGCTCGAACTTTGTCGTTGCTTTGATTAAAGAGCATGTTTTGTCGTGCTTTGGTTTCTTCGTCGGTGAGCTCTTTTTTGCCTAAATCTTCACCGGCCTTGCGACCAGTTTGTACGGCAGGCCTTGATGCAACAAGATCAACCCAGCGCTTGAGATGGGGAAAGGTTTGCCAGACGTTTTCGTCAATCATGCGGCCAAGCAAAAATGCCCAAGGCCATGTGGCCATATCGGCGATAGAATACTCTTCACCTGCCAGATAAGTATTTGCCGAAAGCTGTGCGTCCATAACGCCACTGAGGCGATCCACTTCGCCCATAAACCGTTTTACCCCATATTCCAACTGGCTAGCATCGTCGGTGATATTGCGGGCGTAATTTTTAAAGTGGTTGGCATTGCCCATCATTGGCCCCAAATTTGCCATTTGCCAGTGTACCCATTGCAATACCTTATACCGCTCGGGTCCTTGTTCACTGGTGAGGGTTGGCAGAAATTTACCAGTTTTGTCTGCAAGGTATTCGAGAATGGCGCCTGATTCAAACAGACCGATGGCCTCGCCACCGCCTGTTGGCGCATGATCGACAATGGCCGGCATACGATTATTGGGGCTAATGCGCAAAAAGTCGGGTTTGAATTGATCACCGCCACCAATATCTACGGGCACCAAATTATAATCTAGCCCGCATTCCTCGAGCATAATGGTGACTTTCCAGCCGTTTGGTGTGGGCCAATAGTGGCAATCAATCATTTCTTTGCTCCCCAATAAGAATGCGCTGCAACGGCACCTAAGACCGTTTAAAAGCGATTGCCGAAGCCGTCTAGGTTAATGCAATTTCATTCAATTTGTTGAGAAAGTTAGCATATTGGAGTATTCCTTTGTCTCCAATATGGGTTGCTACCACTGGCGCTTACGGGCATTTGCATGCGCTATCTATTGCTAGCTAGTAGAGGGTGGCTTGGGATCCGATGCCCGATAGAGAAAAGCACAACAAGTTTGTTAAAAGAGTAGGGGGATTCATGACGAGAGAAAATACGCACCAAAGTTCAACACGCTTGAAAGGTAAAACAGCGGTGATTACCGGCGGAGCAAGCGGTATGGGTCGTTCCACTGCCCTACGTTTTTTGGCGGAAGGTGCAAATGTAATAGTCGCTGATTTCAATCAAGCAACCGGTGCAGCGCTTGTACAGGAGGCCCATGAGCTGGGTTTTGCTGGCCACATTGCATTTATTCCTACTGATGTGGCGGTAGAAGGCGATGTGCAGGCTGCACTAGTTTTGGCGGTAGACACCTTTGGTCAGTTAGATATTGTTTTTAATAACGCGGGAGTAGGTGGCGCTATCGGTCCATTGACGCAAACCACAACTGAGTCCTGGGACTACACCATGGATGTTTTAGCGAAAGGCGTTTTTTTGGGCATTAAACATGCCGCGCGGATTATGCGTAGCCAAGGCACAGGCGGTTCAATTATTAATACCGCATCAATTGCCGCACTGAGTGGCGATGCTGGGCCACTGGTTTACTCTGCTGCTAAGGCTGCGGTTGTGAGTATGACAAAGTCTGCGGCAGTAGAGCTGGCGTCAGAGCGTATTCGGGTGAACGCCATTTGTCCCGGTTTTATTGCAACGCCGCTAGCCGACGGCGGCAAGCCGGAAAAAACGCGAGAAAACTTTAGTCGCGCACAACCATGGCCTGAGTATGGTCAGGGCGATCACATCGCTGGCGCTGCACTGTTTTTTGCCTGTCTCTTATACACATCTGACGCTGCCGACGAATAGAGAGGTGTAGA
>CAJXUL010000175.1 GCA_913060615.1 uncultured Gammaproteobacteria bacterium
ATCTACACCTCTCTATTCGTCGGCAGCGTCAGATGTGTATAAGAGACAGGATCAGTAGAAGGCAAAAAACCGCACTATCTCTAGGGCGGTTTTTGTTGGTCTGCTTGGAGCGCGCTAAAGAGTTAGAGCAACGCTAACGCCATCATGACCATGCAAACAACCGAACCACCCCATAGCAGCGTTCTTAAATAAGCTACGCCGATTAAATAACTGATTGCATAAGCAACTCTTAACACCAGCCAGTAAAGCATTAGGTCCGAATTGTCGTTTTTAAGGACAACGGACAGAATCGCTAGCGCTAAAAAGATGGGTAGGCTTTCCAGCAGATTACTTCCCGCCCTCTTTGCTCTGCCTACAAGAACGTTGTCAGGATTACTCTCATCTCTGTTCCCCAAGAGATAATTAACGTTAGCCAGATTAAATATCAGCGGTAGCATCCCAACTTGTACAAACGCTAATAGCAAGGCCATTACAATTAAATAGGTCATTTATCATTCCTCAAATTATTAATTTCGTCCCTTTTCAAAATCATACTAGTTATCAGTGCATTTCTGGGCAATAAGGCAAAATTGGTTTTTTAATAATCGAGCGCTGGTGATGAAGCCTGCCGGTAAAGTGGTTTTTATGTGGGGAGAGCGAGCGTGTTTTTCGTTACTTGGTGAGAAAGGGAGTTTAACTAGTCGCATAAAGTGCAATGACGCTGACGCCAAGTGTTGAGTATTTAGCAAATACCGCTGCTCTGAATAGCATGGCTGTGGTCTGCACTTTTTCTCTCGCCCCTATTTTCATTTTTCTGCCTATTGATGACTATAGATTGTCGATTATGGCTGTTTGCAAGTATTTGATTGGTGATGGGCACTGGTCTTCGCTTTTTACTCCTACTGGGAGCGGGTGTATTTTTTGGAAGCGGTGGAGGATGTTCTTTTATAACAATTCATGTAATTTTTCCGTGCGCATGCAATTGCAAGTTTTTGGGAACTCGCCAGTTCCTGAGGTGTCATTTGTCTGGCTATGATGGATTTGTTTTCATTGGCTTTTTTATCGCCGTTGGATGCAGCTACGTTCCACCACATGTGCGCGTAGACATTGCTTTGTGGTACCCCCTCGCCATTTGCAAACATGACTCCCAGACCATATTGGGCTTTTGCGTGGCCTTGTTCGGCTGCCATGCGGTACCATTTGACGGCCTCTAAATCGTCTTCTAGAACCCCTTCGCCATTGTCGTACATGAATCCCAGAAAGTTTTGTGCGCGTACGTTGCCTCGTTGAGCTAATGGCTTCCACACGGATAAGGCAGTTTTGAAATCTCCAGCTTGGTAGGCTGCTATGCCTGAAGCAAAGTCTGCACTCCAAGTAAAAGGTGAAGCAAAAGACGTAGCCAAAGAGAGGAGGGTGATGAGAGTGAATTTTTTCATAAAGTTATTATTATTATTTTGTCCAATTATAGCAAACATAAGCGTTCGGACGGGCGGGTAAGCGGCAGTCTTATGGGGATTTTTTAATCCCGCCTGGCGGGTATAAGTTCGAGGGCGCATTGAATGGCATTTTACTTATGCAATAACTTAGACAAATTCGAGCTAAAGTTGCAGGGTGTTGGGTTGTTGAGCGATTTTGACAACGTGTACATTATTTGTCTAAGTCTAATGTGGATATAAGTTTGACGGAAGAAGAATTTGGCTCTAAGTTAAAAAGATAGACAGGGAGAGAGGCCTGTTCGGCGCAAGCAAGAAAGTTTTCTGCTTCTGTCCGAGGCCAATTTGTCTATGTAATGCGCTAGTTGAGCACGGCTACTTTGTAGTAACGCTTAGAGGGATAGTCGAGAAAATTGTGGAGCCGCCCGGGAAAAGTAGGGGCTGGCGAGCAATGCAACGGCGCAGAAAAGTACTGGAGCGGGTGGACGTCGTTGGGATCATATTCTATCGCACGATATGTACATGAAAAGAGAAACTCTCTCCAGGAACAATGAAAATATTAATTAATATCGGAGAAATTTATGACCAAGCCCAATTTTTTTAGAACATCGGTGATGCAAGTGGTACATCTCTGGAGAAGCATAATGAACGTGAAATTCAATCCGTTGAAATACGTGGCAGATCCTAGTTTACAGTCGTACTTTATGTTGGTTCTTTTTACTATCTGGAGCGTAACGTTTGGGTTTATTGCGACGTACCATATCGGCTGGTTGGGCTACAGTACTGTTACCAGCGTGTTCGTTCACTTGGCAGTTTTGATTCCTATCTTGATCACTAATGCAGTTTTTGTTGACGCAGAACGAGATGGCGAGAAATGGTTGGTAGAGTGGCGCGAGGAACAAAGCAAGTACCGCCTTTTCACCAATAGGCTTAAGATGAAAAATCTCGTTCGTTGGAATCAACGCTCCGAGGCCTAAATGCTCTCGGCCAAGAGTTTTATTCGCACCCTTGAAGGGGAGAGGGGTTCAGCGCTTCCAGCTTTAAGGCGCCTCTTGATTGCAATAGTGCGTTTAAAACTGCGACTAAAATTGCGATTAAGAGAGCATTAAAAGCGCGGGTAATAGCGCGGCAATAGTGCGGCAATATTGCGAGTAGTAGTTCGCTACCGTGCGGCCGCGCTGTCCTAGATGGTCCTCACAGGCAGTGATCATCTTGGCTCTTTTGTTGTTCTCTTTTGCTCTTCCCTTTTGGTGTTTCTTTGTTATTCCTTTCTTATCTCTTTGTTATTCCCCAATTTTTAAAAGCGCGGTCTATTGGTCGCTCAAGACACGCTTGGGCCTGATCGCATTTCTATGTATACTGGCTGAGTTAAATGAACGCCGGTTATTGGGGTGCAGTTAATGCCTTGCTCAGATCCTGCTTCGTTCTTGAAGATCTAAAGGCTGTGGGAGTAGGGTCATTACAACGTCATCAAAAATAGTAGACTATGGGTCGTCCATACCTAGGATTGTACTTACCTGGTTGATTTATCCCCTTTGCGTTATTTTGCCGTTTGTTCTGGCGCTGATAGTGATCGACCCTAGTAATCCAGCGGCTATTCTCCCCTTAGGAATTCTCAGTCTTTTCACTGCTGGTACAATGGAGTGGTTACATCCTCACTCGCTGCAATGGCGAAAATCACATGGTGATATTCTTACTGACATAGTTCATCAGTTTTTATCTTTGCCCCTGTCGTTGTTACTTCGGGCGGGACTTATTTATTTGTTCTTCACTATTATTGCAGAGCCCGCTGGGTGGTTCGCAATAATTACCTGGCCAACGCATTGGCCGTTGTGGTGTCAGGCAGTATTAGGTCTCGTAGTGAGCGAGTTTGGAACCTATTGGCGGCATCGTATTTTTCATGAGTGGCCTATTGGATGGCGCTTTCATTCGGTCCATCACAGCTCAAAGCGTTTGTATTTTTTGAACGCTCCGCGCTTCCATTTTATTGATCTTTGTCTCAGCGGCCTAGCATCTGCGATACCTTTGGCCCTGTTCGGTGCTGCCCCAGAAGTGGTGGTTTTGGTCGCTACCTTTACCGCACTACACGGCAACTGGCAGCACGCTAACGTGCGTTACAAGTTGGGCTGGTTTAATTGGGTTTTTGCTGGCGCTGAACTGCATCGCTGGCATCATTCGTCAATTGTCAGGCACAGCAATAGTAACTATGGCAATAATCTAATTGTTTTCGATATTTTGTTCGGGACGCGCTGCTTGCCAAAAACTGCTCAGGATATCGACGAGTTTGGACTGGGTGAGCATGAGGCAGTGTATCCACAGTCTTGGTGGCGTCAATCTTTGCTGCCGTTTCGGTGGCGTTCGATGTTGAAGATAAATAGTCGGGAAAAAGGCTAGATTGTTGCGATTTATAACCTGAAGCTTGGTATTTTCGCTCTCAGTGTTCGTTTTCGTCGTGCTATGTTGGCACTCCTCAATAGTGTTGTTGGTTGCTATGGTTGCGTCCAGTGGCTAAAAGTAAGAGCTCTATGTGTAAATGGTATTTTGTAAAAGGGTGCTGAAATCGATCCAGATTGGCAGGGTACAGGTGTGTTTTGATAAACTCTGTGTAGACGATGATTAAAGTACTGCGAATTTATACCATAGTCTTTTGTGTTTTACTTTTTCTCAGTGAAACGGCTGTATTGCTAAATACTGAAAAGTTCTGGCCGCTGTCAGCAGACGACTATGTTGCTATTGCTCTGTTGCTGTGGTCGTTGCGCTTACTTGATCGGCTCCATGGGCAGTTGCTGCAGCTGGCAACATGGGGGTATTTGAGTGGAAAGTTTTACAACCTGTTATTTGTGCGTCTCGATTTAGCCGTAGATGCAAGTGCGGCGGTATTGGCGCTCGCTTTTCTATTCGCCGAAGCGGTATTAGGACTGATACTCGTGGGAGTATGTCTACGGGCAAGAACCCCTTAGCCTTTTAGATGACTATGTTACTTACTGCGCAGATCAGCGCAGCAGCAAGGTCGTAAATTACAAGTCGGATATTGGGTAGCTGCCTTGGTTTTAAGCTGCAGGCGGTTTGCACTTACTCCCTCCGCGGCGGATTCAGCTCAGTTATTACCTCAGCCTTCAGGCAAGGCTCCGCTGCCTTGCGGCGAGTAACCTGTTTTTGGCGGTCTAAATTACTCAGACTTGAGATGTTTAAAAACTTGCTCTAACGCTGATGGCGAACCCATTGAGCCATCGCCGGATATCGGCATATCGCCATTTTCAAAATCTGCCAATGTCCCATGGCCATCCCTAATATTTTCAGGGGCAGGTGCGTTCTCGACACCTTCTAACTCCGTAGCAAACAGTGGGGCCGAACGCGCCCAATTCAGCTGCGCGAAATAGCCCCCGCCGGCCTCGTGAATGCTCGCTTGTGCCTGACAGCTTGAGTGAGCTAGCCATACGACCATTGCCGATACCTTGTCAGGAGAGAGCCGTTGCATGATTTCAGCCGGCGCACCGCGCGAAGCTGGTTTACCTTGAGAAATGCGTCGCTCGTTAACTGATGACGCAAAATCTTGGGTCATCCTAGTGTCCGCCTGAGGAATTAGGATATTGCACTTGATATCCAACTTCAGCTTACGCGCCTCAAACTGTAGCGAGTTAGTAAGACCAATCAACCCGGCTTTGCTCGCGGCATAGGCGGCGACGCCTGCACCGTACATGGCAGGAGACGAGGTCATGATGCTGCGTCCATATTTTTGCTCAACAAAGACTGGCCAGACCGCTTTCATTACACTAAAAACGCCAGTCAGATTGATGTTAATGGTGCGCTGCCAAGATTCTAACGTGAGCTCAGACCAAACCTCTGGAGTTAGGATGCCCGCATTGTTGACTACGATATCAATACGTCCATAGGCCTGCATCGCGGCGGCAATTATAAGTTCACCTTGTTCTACAGAGTCGTAGTTGGCAGTTGCGTCGCCGCCTAAGGCTTTAATTTCGGCGACTACTTCGTCAGCAACCTTTCCTTCAGCTTTGCCCGTGCCGTCGTAGGCTGTGCCCAAGTCGTTGATGATGACCTTGCATCCTCGAGAAGCTAAAAGAAGTGCGTGTTGCCTACCAAGGCCGCGCCCGGCGCCTGTTACTACAGCAACTTGTCCGGTGAAATCCAATTCATCTTTGTTATTCATATAATGCCGGTTCTATTGAAATTTGAAGAGCGTTGAGTCTAATGGAATTTGGCAGCGCAGTCATTTTGGCGGATATTCTGGCGAGCATTGGTTTGTATAATGCGCATTTACTTGCTTTGTAGAGTAATGACACCGTCAATGGTCTGGTCTTTAATCGAAAGCTAAGACTAAGACTAAGACTAAGACTAAGACTAAGGCTAAGATCAAGTGTCCGGCTAATGTTGTTACTTGTCCGCACCGCACGTCGCGCGCTTCGCAATAAGCTTTGCGGATGCCATGGCGAGTCATTACTTGTAGGATGTCGTTTTTCCTAATGTGTAAATTGCTATGACCGACTTAATACTCCATCAATACGCTGCGTCGCCATTCTCTGAAAAAGTGCGCTGCTTACTGGGCTACAAACAACAGAGCTACCGTACGGTTGAGATACCTGTAATTATGCCCAAGCCGGACCTTATGGCGTTGACGGGCGGTTACAGAAAAACGCCGGTCCTTCAGGTGGGCGCAGATATCTATTGCGACACAGCAATTATTTGCAGACTGATAGATCGCCTTTATCCCGCAAATTCTGTTTATCCAAATGCGCAAATGGCCACGTTAGGGGCGGCTGCTCATTGGACGGATACATTTTTGTTCAAGGTCAGTGTCGCTGTAGCGTTTCAACCCAAAGCACTCGCTGGTAGTGATTTGTTTAATAATCAAGCCGCAGCTGAGGCGTTTATGGCGGACCGTGCTGATTTCAGTAAAGGGTCAACGGAACTGGGAATTGATCTGAGCATCGCTGAACCTCATTGGTTGATGCAT
>CAJXUL010000176.1 GCA_913060615.1 uncultured Gammaproteobacteria bacterium
CGAGATAGGAGTCCGTCTCGTGGGCTCGGAGATGTGTATAAGAGACAGCCTTAACGCCGACGTGACCAAACGCCTCTACCAGAGTTTTAAAGTCCGGCAATGAATCACTGTAACTACTTTGCGAATGTCTACCGCCGTACTGCATATCCTGCCACTGCTTAACCATGCCCAACGCTTGGTTATTCAGGTTAATAATTTTTATGGGTAGGCCGTATTGCAAACAAGTAGACAGCTCCTGCATGTTCATCATGAACGAGCCTTCGCCGGTCACGCAGGCAACAACAGCGCTTGGTGAACCCATTTGCACGCCCATGGCGGCTGGTAGGCCAAAGCCCATGGTTCCTAAACCGCCAGAATTTATCCAGCGTCGCGGCTCATCAAAATGATAATACTGCGCGGCAAACATCTGGTGCTGACCTACGTCAGACGACACAAAAGCATCGCCCTTGGTAACCCGGTAAAGTGTTTGGACCGCAAGCTGCGGTAAAATTGCCTTGCCTTGTTCAGGCTTTAAAGCGTGATTAAGGCCATGATCTTTACGCCAGCCATTGAGCTGTTGCCACCAGGCAGCTAAATGCTGTGCCTGACTATCACACTGCTGGGCTGAGCGAGCCTTAACTTGACTCTGATACTCTGCCCAAATGGCTTCTATCACCCACTGACCATCGCCCACAAGAGCGATATGCGAGTCGACAATCTTATCTATCGATGCAGGATCAATGTCCATGTGAATAATCTTCGCTTTAGGCGAAAACTTATCCGGATTATTAGTCACACGATCGTCAAAGCGAGCGCCTAGGGCAATCACTAAGTCTGTATCATCCATAGCCATATTGGCTTCGTAAGTACCGTGCATACCCAGCATACCTAGGCTCAACTCATCAGTACCAGGGTACGCGCCGAGTCCCATCAGTGTAGAGGCTACTGGTGCGCCAACTGCGCGAACCAACGCACGCAAAGAATCCTGAGCATTGGCCTGAATAACTCCACCGCCGACGTAAAATACGGGACGTTTAGCCTCTAGAATTGCCGCAACGGCTACTTTAACTTGGTCCATGTCGCCTTCGTAAGCCGGCCGATAGGAGCGTAAGTTAACGCTTTCAGGGTAGTCGTATTCAAACGTTTCAGCTGGATCAGTAGTATCTTTAGGCACATCAATGACCACGGGGCCAGGACGTCCGGTAGTGGCTATATGAAAGGCTTTCTTAACAATGCCTGGAATCTCAGAGGCATCTCGCACCATAAAACTGTGCTTAACCACGGGGCGGGATATACCTACCATGTCGGTCTCTTGGAAGGCATCAGTACCAATCAAATCTCTGGGCACCTGCCCTGCAATGACCACCATAGGAATACTGTCCATGTAAGCCGTAGCTATACCAGTGATTGCATTCGTCGCGCCGGGTCCCGATGTGACCAAAACCACACCTGGCTGCCCGGTAGAGCGCGCATAGCCGTCGGCCATATGCGTTGCAGCTTGTTCATGGCGCACCAAAATATGTTCAATCTTCTGCTGACGAAAAATTGCGTCATAAATATGCAGAGCTGAACCGCCAGGGTAACCAAAGATGTATTCCACACCTTCGTCCTGGAGAGAGCGAATCAACATATCGCCACCAGACAGCATTTCCGTCATGTTCCAATCCCTTAAAACTTGAAAATAAAGCGCATACCTGAGGTCTTCGATTTGACTAAAAGAATTCTGTCACTCAGACCCGGTATTACCTTTGTAAAAAAGAAGCCTGCGTAGATCTTTTTATCCGCCATTTATTGACGTTAATGCACGAAGTACTCGTTTTAACTGCTCGCTGCCTAATCAGCTATACCCCAAAATGGTACAACATCAAGACCCTAAGCCCATGAAATATATAGACTTTGCGCCATTTTAACCTTTAAAAAGCAAAGATTTTTAGACAACTGCAAGCGCGCTATTCTTGTGATTCCATTGCAGCATGTCAAACCGGATAATGAGGGACACTTTTCTGAAGCCACCTAGCACTTCGAAAAAGCCCAATATCAGGACTATTACACCCCTGTTAATCACCTATTTCTGAGGTAATTGGGGCTACAAACAACCACCGATGCCATCCTTCCAGTCATGCCCATGGCGGTACCTGAATTGAGAGACGTTGAAATGCAAGCTTGCCGGTAAGAATAGAAGTCTGAGGAAGCATAAGTGCAAATATTTGCGGCACTAATCGACCCCACGCCGCTTTGCCTAAGTTGCCAACGTGCAACGGCCACTAAGTCCACTAATCGCTTAGAAGGATCATCTGGATGCTTGTGCACGGACTCGGGCACAATTGGCAAAATCACCGACCAAACGTCCTCGCCCACTTCAAAATGCCTAAGGCCAATGCAAGGGCCAATCCAAGCCCGCAAGTCTGCTGGCTTAGCGGGCATAGAAACCACCAGACTACTTATTATATTTGCGACTAACCCACGCCAACCTGCATGGGCTGCACCAACAACTCTCGCGCTCTGATCTGTAATCAAAATGGGCACACAGTCAGCAGTTTGAATGGCAATGCCGATACCCGGTTCATCCGTCCATGCGGCATCAGCCTGGGGAGTGCTATTGAGCGATGATTCATCTGCATAAACGCATTTGCTGCCATGCACCTGGTCTAGCCATTGCAAGCGCACCGAGGCTGTCACAGAGGCGCTTAGAGGGCTTTTAGCGCGCGCCATAAGCGATGCCTTATCATTTGCGGCGCCTGCATCGCAGAGCTGCTGATTGATGGCGTCTAATAAATTAGCGCGATTAGCTGTTACTGCACTTGGCTCATCACCAATGTCAAAGCGAATGTTATTACTCGCAAAAGCACCGGTGCTAGCGCCGCCATGGCAGGTCGTTGTGAAACCAAGAGCGCCTTGATCAGTTGCAAGTGGCCAACTGGCCTGCAACCAAGGTGGGTCAGCGCGCATCTTCCGCCAACGTTTCGTTTAGCTGATTAAAATCATCCGGCGGCGCAACAGCAAACTTCAGCATCTCGCCACTTTGCGGGTGCGCAAAAGCCAGTTTTGCGGCGTGCAGCGCTTGACGGTCAAAATTACGCAAAACAGCAATGGTTTCAGGGTCTGCACCTTTTGGAATAATACGTCGACAGCCATAACGACTATCGCCTACCAAGGGAAAACCAATGCTCTGCATATGCACTCTGATTTGATGGGTCCGCCCACTGCCGAGCTTAACGTTGACCAAAGTATGACTACGATAACGCTCGCGCACACGAATTTGACTTAAAGCGGGTTTGCCGTCATCTCGTATAGCTTGCTTAGTTCGCACCTTAAGATCGCGCCCAATAGGTTTATCAACGTCTTGCCCAGCGACCATTACCCCTTCGCAGATCGCCATATAGCGCCGTTCTACCGCACGTTCTTGGATAGCCTCCACCAAGTGCCGCTGCGCTTTGTGACTGCCTGCCACAACCATAACGCCGCTCGTATCTTTATCTAGGCGATGCACAACTCCCGCGCGAGGTAACTCGCTCAGGCTGGGCCGGTGATGCAACAAGCCATTGACCAATGTACCTGATGGATTACCTGCCCCTGGATGCACGACAAGGCCAACTGGTTTATTGATAACAAGTATGTCCTCATCCTCAAAAACTATCTCAAAATCTACTGGCTCCGCCTTATCCCAGGCCTCACGAACTTCACGCACTGTGTTGAGCGCCAGGGTTTCTCCGCCCCACACCGTTGTTTTCGGCTTGGTGGTTTTTCCATTCAGCGTTAAATCGCCCTCGACTATCCATCGAGTCAACTCGGCACGAGAAAATTCTGAGAATAGCAGCGCAGCTACTTTGTCGAACCGCTGACCGCCATATTCCAAGGGAATAGGTGCCTGCTGAGAAATTTGGCTAATGCTTTCTTTATTTATATTATTCATTTAGGTTGCAACCCTACCGAAATCGGTAAGAATAGCGATCTTTAAAGACCTACCAATATTGACTATCAAAAATGGAGTTCCATTTTGCTCGATAAAACACGACTAGAGAACACTCGATTGAGATTTTTCTCAACAGCGACCACCCTGTTATTCGCAACCTTACTGGGTGGCTGCAGCCTAATCCCGTTTCTGGGTTCCGATGATGATGATGTCGACATTGAGGCCATAGAAACCACAGAGCAAAAACTCTACAGCCAGGCCCAACGCTCACTGCGTAGCTCAAACTTTACATTAGCCATTGAGCAACTCGAATTAATGGAAGCGAGATTTCCGTTTGGTCGTTTCGCTGAGCAGTCTCAACTAGAGCTCATCTATGCGCACTACATGACCTCCGATACCGAGGGTGCCAGAGCAGGAGCAGATCGCTTCATTCGCCTACACCCAAGCCACGACAGCGTCGACTACGCCTACTATTTACGCGCATTAGCAGCTTACAAAAATGATCCTGGGGTAATTGACAAATTGGTGTCGGCTAAACCAGCAAAAAGAGACATGGGCCCGCTGAATGAGTCCTATACAGATTTCGGCATCTTGTTGACGCGCTTCCCAAGCAGCCAGTACGCACCCGATGCTCTGCAACGCATGTTGCAACTGAGAACTATATTGGCCGAATCCGAAGTTGAAATCGCCAACTATTACCTGACTCGCGGCGCATACATTGCTGCGGCCAATAGAGCCAGTTATGTGTTAGAGAATTACCCGGACAGCCCAGCTAGAGCTGATGCACTGGCCACACTGGTTGAAACTAATTGGAAACTAGGCCTCAAAGAAGAAGCTAACCGCTCATTAAGAGTGCTTGCAGCAAACCACCCCGAGTACAAAGATTTTGATAATGCCGGCAATTTAGTACTGGAAACCCGCATCAGAAACAGAGATCGATCTTGGGCAAATATTATGACCTTGGGTCTACTTGACAGGCCTGACGTACCACCACCCATCACCATCGAATATCCAGAAGGCTTTACCGCGCCGGCGCAAAACCCTGCCAGCACAACCGCAGAGAATCCTACTAAAGCTGAAAAGAAAGGTTTGTTTAGTTGGCTACCTTTTGTTGGTTAAAGGTTAGTTGATGGGTGGTTAATGGCCGGCTAAGCATCGACGAATGATTAGCCAGCGGCTTAACAAGAAGCTTTCTACAATCTCATAAACGCGCGACAACCCCGCGCAAAGCACGCCTCATCAAAGCCTAGGCCAGGCCGAGTTCGCACGCCTCGTTTACGCTATCACCCACACCTCATGGTGCTGATAACTAGTTAAGTACTTGGTCCCTCTCATTAACCTAGTTCAATGAACCCAACAAAGGGCTTTTATTGCTCCCCCTACTGTCCACAACCTTCTCAACCCTCTTGCGCCTCGCACCGGCCCTACCCCTACCATTCGTGTCCTTATTGGACCTGTATCGACCACGATCTAAAAACTGCTGTAAATCGTAATGAACTAGGTATCTCAGGTTTTACCATCATTGAACTGATAACAACTATGTTAATCATTGGCATGCTTAGCGGGTTGGCCGTTGCAGGCTACCAATCTCAATTAAAAACTCAGCGCGCCGACAATGCTGTAAACGATTTTATGGTATTCCTACAGAGCGGACGTAGCGCGGCAATAACCCAGCGCACCGAGGTGATTTTGTGCCCTGTTGATTGGGCAGCAAGCCTCAGCGGGACGCTAGAAGCCAACACGCCACAAAGCTGCGGTTCACGAAATGCGTGGAGCCAGGGCTCAATAGCATTTACCGATCATAATAGCGACATGCAAGTTAATGGGCTGGATAAGGTAATTGGTTTACTGCCCCATGAATATATCGATATAGACGTCACTTGGCGTGCGTTTCGCAACCGAAGCTATTTACGCTTTAACAAAAATGGACTGACAGATTGGCAAAACGGTCGTTTTATATTTTGCTCGGCCGACATGGACCCAATCGCTACTCGACAAATCACCGTTAATTCCGCTGGGCGAATTTATCCGTCTTACGACTACGACGCAGACGGTTTGCATGAAGATAACAGGGGGCGAAGAATAATTTGTCCCTGAGCGAGGCTAAAAGCACAGCACGGTAAAAAACCGAATACAGCAACCGCTCGTTCTAACAAACAACCAGCCCAACAATAAGCCCAACAATAAGCCCAACAATAAGCCGCAACCAATTATGCCTCGTTGGCGATAGGGTCCTCTACGGATAAAATCGAGACATCAAAAGTTATGTCTTTGCCACTCAAGGGGTGGTTGAAATCGACCTTTACCGTGTCTTCATAAACATCTAAAACTACGCCAGGCAACTCGCCATCTGGGGCCTGAAAGGAAACAACTAAACCCGGCTCCAAGCCCTCTTCGGAATCCATTAATGCAAAAGTAGATTTAGCTAAAACACGAATCTGTCTCTTATACACATCTCCGAGCCCACGAGACGGACTCCTATCTCGT
>CAJXUL010000177.1 GCA_913060615.1 uncultured Gammaproteobacteria bacterium
GTCTCGTGGGCTCGGAGATGTGTATAAGAGACAGGTTCAGGATCGAAAAACGGCAGCCTGGTTAGTAGAAGCACTAATGCGGGTGTCCAGCAAATAATATGCATAATGGCGATAGCGCCGGAAAGGAAAGGTAAGCCCAGCGCGCCAAATATGGCAGCACCGCTCGACGCCGATAAAATAAAACCACCTGCAGCCCATCTAGCAATAGGCTGCCTCCACGCGAATACAAATAAGCCAATAGCAAAAGTTAGGACCATGAAGGCTACCCAGGCCTGCACCCATATTGGTGAAACGCTCATACCCTGCGCATCAAAATATTGTAAAGCCCCGTGACCTTTCTCGTACTGCTCGGCGCTGACGGCGTTAAGGCTTATGAGCAAACATATTACTGCCGTAATAGAGCCGTAAATCTGCGTAGCTTTTGTTTTCATTTTGATTACCTATGGTTGAGTGTTTAGTGGGTAAAACCAGATGATATTTGAGTTTAATATCTAAGTAGCAGTAAGCATTAACCAAAGAGCGCTTCGCTTAGACCGTTGGTCGGCTGCGCCGACCCGAGTCGGGGTTGCGAGTTGGTAGGATAGAATGACGGTAGACCGGTTATGCAGTTTGGGCCGCAGGTCTATTGGGGAAATTAATATTCTTTCGTGCGCTGTACTCAACGAGGCAAAGCGCAAAGTTTTAAATGCGGAGTATCGGCAGATGGCGCAAATACGCTACATCGTTTTAGACGTTGAACAGTCAATAGAATTTTATACTTCCAAACTTGGATTCGAATTGAAGCAACAATTTGGACCCGCTATGGCGATTGTCTCATTTGGCGATATAGATCTTTGGCTTGCTGGTCCTCAAGCTTCCGCGTCAAAACCAATGTTGGATGGGGCAAAACCATTACCTGGTGGGTGGGCGCGGTTTGTTTTACCCGTTACAAATCTTGACGAGCTAGTTCCTCGCCTACTGTCTGAAGGTATAGATTTTAAGAGCGAAATTGTTGTTGGCCCTGGTGGTAGACAGGCGCTCTGCGTTGATCCATCTGGTAACGTCATAGAATTGTTTGAGATAAGCGGTTAGAGATTCCCGACTAAATGTGAGGTTTGAGGGACCACTATTGCATCTATTGCAAATAGAATAGAGGCTAATAAAATCTTGGAAAAATTGTGAATATGGTTTTAAACGTAGGCGGCAACAGTAGGGAGATTGCGATAGCAAGCCAATACCATTGCTGGCAGCAAGACTTGCTCGATATTGATGCGAGCCAGAAGCCTGACATTTTGGCTGATGCGAGAGAGTTGACCGAGCAACAGGCCGAGATTTACGACGCAGTGTACTGCCCCCACAATTTGGAGCACTACTACCTATATGATGCCAAGAAAGTTTTGCAAGGTTTTAGACACGTCTTAAAACCTAATGGACATGCCTATATTACGGTGCCTGATATGAGGCAAGTGATGGAGCGGGTGGTTAACGAAAATTTAGCTATAACTGATATTTTGTATCAATCACCTATGGGACCTATTCATGTCTATGACGTACTTTACGGGCACCAGGAGAAAATTGAATACAGTGGAGAGGAGTACTTTGCGCATAAAATTGGTTTTACTCTCAGGTCTCTGCGCCAGATATTGCTGGACGCGGATTTTCCAATCGTAGCAATTTCAGTCGCTCGGCTAAATCTCTCGGCGATAGCCTTTATGCGACAGCCAACTGAAGCGCAATGTAATTTGTTTGGGATTGTGTATGAAAATTAATCGGCGCATGTTGCGTATGTGTTTTAGCATTCCCCCAAACAGGTTGTTGGCGGGCCTTCCTCATGGCTGTTGATATATCTAATAGGAAAAAAACGGCGCTGCTATCAGCGTTGTTAAGGGGTGCTCGTTTGTCTTTGCAGTTGAGGGACAAGAAATTGTTGCATGGTTTAGTTCCATTTCAGGGCTGGAGAAGATATTTGTTGATGGCGCTTTAGTTTCTTTGCAAAGAAATTTTTCCAAAGATTCCAATAATTATTTCACTTTGGGGGAGAACGAATATTCGATAAATTTGCATGTCGTCAGTCTTTTCAGTGGTCCCTTTGTATGTAGTTTAAAGAAAAACTCGTTGGACTATAGGCGGCAAAAACTGGTTTTTCCGCAACCGCTTAGGAGTTTGTGGAAATTATTACTTCTGACTGGATTACCGATTTTTATTATTTTCGCGGCTTTGATTGCACATTTTTCAATGTATGGGGTGCCGCTTCAAGATCATACTTATTACTTTTTTATTGCATTAGCATTGCTTGCATTCCCCACAGCTTTAAGCCTTTTAGGTTGGTCTAAGCCGGTGATTGAGGTTGTAGACGATGTGGCCGAGGGGTAATCCGATGATTAGTCGCTTGGGAAATAGATTTTTCCATTTCATGAAAGATCTCATACGACTGGAGGTGAATCTAACACATGTCTTTAAAACGTAATGCACAGTCCACACTCAAATGGAAAAGATGGGTTGCTGAAAATAGACAAGAACTCATCAATTCTGGTGTGCCGGAGGAAATATACAAAAACCAAATGCGTTGGTCATTACTGCTACAAGAGGGTTTTGATTATGAAAAATCTTGGGGGCCAGAAATGTTGTGTCTTGATGAGGCAAGGGTGCTTCACGCATTACTCCTAGCAAACAGCGAGGAGTTCGATGTAATTGCACTGAGTCAGGACTTAGAGGCGAAATTTTCGTCAGCTTTTAATGCAGCAGAATCGTAAACCTTAGGTTGTTGTGAACCGCGCATTAAGGGCATTGCGCCAATGTGTTCTTAAGTAAATTTATGTAGTTCCCCGCCGTAAATATTCCGCTGCATTGCCTGTGACAATACTAAGTACTGGCTCTAAAAATCGAAAGTCTAGGAAAATGCTTAATAATGTTGCCAACATTTTGGCTCTCAAAATTCTGTTACTCACTGTAAATACATTTGCGGTTTGTCCATTAATTGCTGCTGAAACTGGCTCTCTCTCATGGATAAAGAGCGCCTCCGCTGAAACTCGAGCGGGCCTTAAAAACTATTCTGTGCACGAGTTTCGTTTCGGCGGTGAATCCGCTGAGGGTGCTAGCGGTTTCGGTTATGTAAATAGTGTTGGCGAAGTAAAATATGTCGAAGTCACTTACTCGGGTGAAAGGGGTTTTGTGGATTATGAGTATTACTATTTTACGGGTACTCCTTACTTCGCGCTGGAACAAAGACATATTTATAACGTACCATTTTATATGACAGAAAAAGTGGTAGAAGAGTGGCGAGAGGAGGGTATAGAAGCGGAAGCTTTTGACCCCAAAAAAACTAATCTTATTGAGCGCAGATATTATTTCCGTGACGGAGTACTGATGAAGTCGCTCGGTACGGTGCAGGAAGACGCGCTAGGCAATGAGGGTGGGCTAAAAATATATGCTGCTGCCATTAAAAATCGTCAAAGGCTACTAGACTCACTGAGTAAGTAGCGTGAAGTTCTACAGTTACCCTAATGTTGTCGCAAGCGCGCGATGGTTAAAACTATTAGTCAGGTGATTGAAACGCTGTTTTTTAACTGAGATCTAGGATTTTTTTTCGTCAAATTTTCTCGAGCTTGCTTTTCAAGCATAATGAAAATTTCTGCTGTGTGATAAATCACTTGTCGCTGAAGAAATGAGTGTAAAACACTTGCTCTTGCCGGTTGATATCAGTGTTTGTGTCTAGTCTTTCGCCAGACAATGCGCAGAACATAAAACAACGCGAACAGAATAACGAGCCAAGGTAATAAGTAGGCGCCTGCTTCAATAACTTCGGCTATCGCGTGTGAGAAGTTCTCTGCAAAATCACCTAAAGAGTTTGCTATGGGGTCCCAAAAAGAAACATAAGAAACAGCATTTAACGAGATTGAGACAACATCCATTCTAGTGCGTTTAAGTAATCTAGCTTTTTCGCCCTCGGTGTATTCGATATCCGATTGAACTTTAGACAGTTCTTGGGCAACTTTTATCAATGACTCCACGTTACTGTCTGTCTTCTTTTCCAGTTCAAGCAAACGAGCCCGATACTGAGTAAGCATTTCAAGGCGCTTGCCGCCGTTGATAATTGCATCTTGAAGGTCTTCAACATCTGTTGATTTCCCAGCTATAGTGCCCTTTTCTGAAGCAGAATTTAGCAGAGCGGCTACACCCTGCGGCAAAATTCTCACCTGAATAACGGCGGACGGATAACTTCCAATATTCAAACTGGAGTGGAGCATTGTGCACTGGTGCGCAGCATCTCTTGCACAGAGCGAAGAAATTTTCTCAAAAGTCTCTTGTATCTCATCTTCGGCAAGAGTGATTGTAAGTCGGTGCTCGTATGCTAGATATTGGCCTCTCTTTTGCTGTTCAGATTGCTCGGGGGTGCTATCTGCCAGCTCAACATAACTTAAACTATCTTGAGATTCGCTTGAACAACCGAGCAGAGTGACAAGTAACAGGCTGGGCAACAGGTGTTTAAAGTAATTCAAGTTTCTGATCTCTTTCGTGTATTTGCTTTAGGTATACGTTGTGGGTTTTTGGATAACTAGAAAAAGTAAGATTAAGGAAATGCCCACAATATGCCCTAAAGAGTCGTTGTTACTTGAGAATGCATATTGGACCAAAGGTACTTTGGATCAATGGCGGTATTTCTGCGACGGGCTTTATGCCCTGTGCAATAAAACTCATGTTGCCTAAACGTTCGGTTGGGCTTGGGGATTAATATTACTGCTACTCGAACTAAAGTGGTGAAGTAGAGCTTGAGTCGATTGGATTGTAATAGCGGCAGTTTTTGTTACAAATAATATCCGATTATCTAAATGTGGGTTTATGACAGCTGAGCAACTAGATAGAAAACAGCGGGCGTTAAGTCAGGCTATGAAGCAACATACGTCTTTGACAGCGAGGCGTTGACGCATAATTAACACTGAAAACTCGCAGCCTTATGGTAAGTGGGGATAAAGCATCGGAGCTTAGGGTCTTTTGTTAGGCGTCGATGGTCCGCAGTCTAAAGTTTCGTGAGTAAACTCACCGCAATTCAATACATGACGATGGCGGTGCGCATTAGCTTAACTCTTCAGACTCAGTCTGCGTCTGCGGCTCTTTCTGGCGCCACAAAAACACGCCGACAATAATTAGCACAACGCCTTGTAGCAACAAAATCGCGTCGTTTATTCCCATCAAAACACTAATACCAAATAGCCCGCTCATTGAGAGTAGAGCTACAACTTTAACCTTGCGGGTGATTGTGCGGTTGGTTTGCCAGTTAACTATGGGTGGCCCTAAGGTTGGGTGATTAACCAGCCAGTGGTGCATTTGCTGGGAGCCACGGCTGAAGCATACTGCGGCTGCCAGCAAGAAGGGTGTGGTGGGCAGTAGAGGCAGCACAATGCCGACAACGCCCAGAATGACAAACAGCCAACCTAACCCTATCCATACGTATTTCATTTCTATCCTAAGCCTAGCCTTTTGGCGTAGATCTTTTTAAAACAGTCATCCCATGCTGTCTTGGGTGTTGGTTTTTTGCAATAGCTGGCAGCTGTACAGTTTTTAATTGCGCTTTAGATGAGGGCGGTTATGTCCTTCTTAGTTGGGCGTAAAAAATCTCCTTGTCTAGAGTTGTTGTTCGAGCTAAATAGTAGAGAATGCTAGGGGAGGAGTTTTTGTGTGTGGGTGTCTGGTGCCGCTGTGATTGTTGCAATGATGGTGGGCAGCGCGCGTAGCTAGGGCGCTTTGCTGCTTTAAAAGTCAGCGAGCAAATCTAGGCCAACGGTTACTGGGGAGCGGATATGTCTGAGGGGACTGAAGTGGATGCGGCCAACAGGCGTTTGCTGTTTGTGCTGTCGAATTTAGCCATTTTTATGATTGGCCTTGGTTTTGCTGTGCGTGCAGCCATTGCCGGTGATTTGCAGGCTGATCTGTTTAATGTCTTGGACCTTGCGCGATCTGCCACCATGGTTGGCGAGGTGCTCGCTGCTACCTTTATTGGCTTTGCCCTCACGCTGCTTTTCGGTGCGGCCTTGGTCGATTTGATCGGTATGCGCCGCATGCTGTTGTTTGCAGCCGCAGGCTATTTTTTTGGCAGTATCGCCGTTGTGGGGGCATCTCTTATGCAGCCTTCCACAGGCGCTTATTGGCTGGTGTATGGCGGCTTATTACTCACTGGCCTAGGTTGGGGGGCAGTTGAAGCGGCTACCAATCCGTTGATTGCGGCTATTTATCCTGAAGAAAAAACTCACCGTTTGAATATTCTCCACGCTTGGTGGCCTGCGGGTATTGTTGCCGGTGGTTTGTTGGGTTTACTCATCGCCTGTCTCTTATACACATCTGACGCTGCCGACGAATAGA
>CAJXUL010000178.1 GCA_913060615.1 uncultured Gammaproteobacteria bacterium
ATAGGAGTCCGTCTCGTGGGCTCGGAGATGTGTATAAGAGACAGGTATAGGGCTGCAAAATAGTAGCGCCATCTAAGGTGCCTTGATTCAACAGCGCGCGCATGAACCTAAGGTAGTCGTTAATGGTGGAGCTTAAACCGCCGCCGCCAGATACAGGTTCGCCAAGGTGTGGCACGACCGTTAGGCCATCCTCAGTTCTGGCGTGGATTGCCGCGCGTCTAGCGGCTTTTTCCTCTGGTACTGCGTAAAAGCTGTCATGCATGCCCAGTGGGGCAAAAATGTGGTCTTGGAAATATGCGTCCAAACTCTTCTCGGTCAGTGTTTCAACAATGACCCCCGCCCAATCAATACCAATACCGTATTCCCAGCGCGCGCCCGGCGTGAAGCCAAGGGGTGCCATCATACCGTTGCCACCTTCAGCAAACAGGCTGTCTATTTGCTCGCTGGCCACGCTCTGTAGTCCATTGGCATTCCATATCTCATAGACATAACCGGATGTATGGGTGAGCAGCTGCCGAGTAGTAGGGCTGGTTTTAGGCGTACTGAGCATTTGTTTGCCCTCATCATCAAAGCCATCCAGAACTTTAAGATGCTCTAAATCAGGTAGATAAGCGGTAATGGGTGTGTCTAGGTCAATGAGACCTTGCTCCACCAATTGTAGGGTGGCCACCGTGGTGATGGCCTTGGTCATGGAAGCAATAGCGAAGATCGTATCAGTGGTCATTGCATCAGATGCATCAAGACTGCGAACACCCGCGGCCCCCGTATACAAAGTGCCATCCGCGTTAGCAACACCAGCTACCGCACAAGGAAGGTCGCCGCCGGCGATATGTTGTTCGAGGATTTGATCAATGTTTTGCATGGTTAGGCGTCCTTTTGTTATTGTTTTTGTTGTTTTGCACGGTCAAGTTTGGAGTTAGTGAACTATAGATATTTACAGTTTTTGCATTGGGCAACAATAGTCAGTTTGCGACCAATGCATTCAGGCTGAGGCTTAGCCTAATAGGGGCAGTTTCTTTTTAGCTGTATTTGAAAGCTGTGTCGGGCACCTCGATTGGTTAGGCGACTTGCAAAACTGCCGCTTTACGCACTTTCTTGCGCTGAATGTAGGCGAAGACTGAAGGCACCATTGAAAGCGCGATGACTGCTGAACCCACAACGCCACCTGCGATAGCGGTGGCCAGTGGCGGCCAAAACTCGCCACCGTTTACGATTAGGGGCACAAAGCCGCCTATGGTGGTGAGCGTTGTGGAGATAATGTGTCTGGTGGAGTCCACTACAACATTGGCGATGCCTTCGCTGTCGCCTGATTGACTGCGCGGGTCTGCCTTCAGCGCGGACAAAACAATAATCGCGCCGTTGATGGCGAGGCCCATCATGCCTAGGGAGCCGATCAATGCCATATAACCAAATGGGTAGCCGAATATGCGCACGCCCAGTAAGGCAAGGCCGAAACTCAAAATAGCGACGATGCCGATAAGACCCGCGTAGCGGAATGAGTTCAGTGAAAGAATGATGATGCCCGCCATGGCGAGCGTGAAGAAGATAAACACCTGAATAATTCCGCCAATGGACTCCGAGCTGCTTTCTGCTTCGCCGCCCAGTTGTAATCTGTAGCCTTCCGGTGGCGTATAGTTTTGTTCTTCGAGTTTTTGCGTGAAGTCAGCTAGAACACCGCCCGCCAGTGAGAATGGGGTCAGATAGCCGCGCACCGAGCTGATGCGTTCGCCTTGGCGTCGGTCGATTGACGATGAGGTAGGGACTAATTGCCAATCCCCAAGTTCGCTAAGGGGTATGCCGTCGCGCCCGTTGGCTAATATAGGCAGCGAACTCAGGTCTGACATTTGGTTGCGAGAACTTGTCTGAAATTTAACTCTCACATCTAGTTCAGTATTACCCTCTAAAACTGTGCCTGCTTTATCGCCCATGAGCGCGGAATTGATTCTCTGTGCCAAGTCGCCGGTGCTTAAGCCCGTGGCCGCTGCGGCGTTTTCTCTTGGGGTGAATGTGAGTTTGGGTTCTGCGGTAGACAATGATGCTCGGGCATAGGTGACGTTGCGTACGCTGGCTAATATGGCTCTAAGTTTCAGTGCCTCCTGGCGCAATACCTCTAAGTCTTGACCAATGATGCGTATTTCAATGGGCGAATCTGTGGGTGGTCCTTGTTCAAAGGGAATGGCCAACACTTCCGCGCTGGGGAAAGCCACTGACAACTCGCTTTGGATGGCGCCGAGTATTTCTCCTGTGGCTTCTGCGGATGTTGTGTTCACCCAGGCGGCAGCAAAGCTGGGAATGCGCTCGTTCAGTGATATTACGTTGTAGAAGACCCGTGGTGCGCCTTTGCCAATGGTCCAAAAAGTATCGGTTACCTCAGAATTGCTGCGCAATATTTCGTCGGCCTTAATGATGGCTTGTTTTGTCTCCCATATGGACGTTTGTGCGGGTAGGGATAACTGAACTTGAAATTGGTTTCGGTCTACCGCAGGAAAAAATTGTTGGGTCAACGTGTGCGCTAGGGAAAAGCCAATGATCGGCATAATGCAGGCAATAGTGACGCCGATGATTGGGCGCTTGAGTATTGTAACCAGTGCCGCGTGGTACTTTTTTGTCAGTGCTGGGCTAGAAAAACCGGTCTGCCACCAGCGATTGCCTGTCTTGACTGGCCAACGGTTTTCTAAGTAACCGGCGATTGCGGGCACAACGGTCATTGCCAAAATAAATGAACTGGCAACGGATAGCGCAACGGTCACCCCTAACGTGCCGGTGAAATCGCCCACGCCGCCCGGTGCCAGTGCTATGGGCATAAAAGCAAAAACGGTGGTGGCGGTGGATGCACCTAGGGGGACCAGTAAGTGTTTGATGGCGCGACTAATGGCCTCATCAATCTGTGCGCCCCTGCTGCGCCTGAGCTTGTAGTCCTCTACCACCACAATGGCATTATCAATGAGCAGGCCTAACGAAATAATCAAGCCGGTGACCGACATTTGATGCAGTGGAATGTCTAACACCTGCATGCCCACCAGCACCATGCTGGCGGAAAGGGGCAGGGCGATGCCCACCGTTAGCGCGGAGCGAATGCCCATGAGCCAAATAAGCACCAGCAGCACAATAACCAGTGCAAAGATCAGATTGTTAGCCAACGAATTCATGCGCTGGTCGGTATATATATTTTGCGAATAGACCGTTTCTAAGCCAATTGACTCCGGTAGGTTGGCTTGGAATTTTGCAACGAGCGCATTGGCGTTGCGGGTCCAATTCTCAATTTGTAAACCGGCCTGCATTTGGGCGTTAACAAAAATGACTTGCTCGGTGCCATGAAAAGCCAGTGAACGGGGTGGGTCTAATTGGGTTTTGCGCACACTTGCTAGGTCTGAAACGCGAATGGTGCTGCCGTTGCTGTTGGTAACTAGGGGAATGCTGGCGATGCGTTCAACGGAATCTAGGTCAGCGTCTACTTCTACTAAAATGTCGTTGCCACCTGCGCGTAGTCTGCCCGAGGCAATTTTGGTGTCTGCAGCATTGATGCGCTGAGCAATAAAAGCGGCAGATAGGCCGCTGGCAACCATGCGATTAGGGTCTAGGGAGACAACAATTTCCTCTTCAGCTTCGCCCCATGATTCGGCTTTTTCGGTGCCGGACATATTGGCCAGTTGTAATCTTAAGGACTCTGCTAGGCGCGAGAGTATGCTCATTTCAATGTCTGAGCTGTGCCGCCAACTCAAGGCAATAATCATTGTAGAGGCAACGGGCTGTGTAATCATGAGGTCAGATTCCACGGTACCTCTGGGTAATGTGCCTTGCATTGTGCCCAATTGATCGCGCACCTCGGACCATACATTTTGCGTATCTTCCGGGCTGACCCGGTCCAGTAGTTCAATAGAGATGACCGATATACCCGACTTGGAGGTAGAGTATAATTTTTTAATTTCTGGGATTTCCCTGAGACTTGTCTCTAGCGGTTCGCTAATTAAGGATTCTATTCTCGCCGCAGATGCGCCGGGTAAAAAGGTGTTCACCTGAGCGTAGCGCTCGGCCATGCTGGGGTCTTCTTGGCGTGCAAGGCCTGCGAAAGCAACGCCGCCTAATACAACAACAAACAGCATAAACAATGCTGTTAAGCGGGGGTTGGTATAAAAACTATCTGCCTGCATTTGTTTGCTCGGTAGTGTTTTCGTTGGCTTGCGCTTGCGCTTTTAGGGGCAGCACACTTTGCCCCGGCACTATGCGTTGCACGCCGCTGTTAACTACGCGTTCTTTGTCCGAGAGTAGGCCGCGTACATAGGCTCTTGAGGCCTCGTTATGAATCACCTCAACCAAGCGGCGTTCGATTATATTTTCTGCATTGACAACATAAACACCCCACAAACCACGGTCACTGGCAGTGAGTGCGCTAACAGGCAGCCAGAAGCCTGGTGTTTGTACGCGCTGTTCTAATAATAATTCAACCACCGCGCCAATGGGAATGATGCCTGCGTTTATTTTAAATACTGCATTGAGGGTTCTTGTGTCGGGATCTACTTCCGGGGAAATGGCCATTAGGCGCGCGGGTTGCGCTTTGCCATTCCAGCTCAGGTTGTAGGTGTTGCCAATTGTTAGGCTGACTAAGCTTTCGCTGGGCACCCCAATGTGGGCCTTGATGGGTCCCAGTTCTATAAGTTTAAGTGCCGGCGTGCCGCCAAGTATTTGTGTGCCTTCGTCCATGTAACGCGACTGTATGATGCCGTCGAAGGGCGCTTTTATGGCAGCTTCGGCAAGCGCAATTTTGCTCGCGTTGGCCGCGGCTAACGCGCGTTTTACATTGGCTTGCGCAACCTGATATTGCGCTCGCTTGGTTTGAAAGCTGAGTTTGGCTTCGTCATAAATTTGCTTAGAGGTGTTGCCTTGTTCGCGCAATGTGCGAAAACGTTTTTCAGTGTTTGCAGCCAACTGCGCTTCCGCTTTGGCAGCGCTGAGGTTTGCTTGGGCAAGGGCTGTGTTGGCTTGGGCTTGTTCTAAGTTGGATGCCAAGGTTTGGCTGTCTAGGCGGGCCAGTACTTGGCCTTTTTCAACCACATCGCCAATGTCTACCAGCACCTGAGCAATTTCTCCGCCTCGCTTGAAGCCCAGTTCAGAGCTGCGTGACGGTAGCGTTTTACCGGCATAAACCCGTTCGCTGGCAAAGCCCACTTGGCGCTGAATGTTCATGTAGGACACGGTTAAGTCTGCAAAGCTATTTACTGGTGATAACAACAGCCACATGCAAAACGTGGCGAGTGCTGCGCGTCGAGGGCTGCCGAAGGTCAAACAGGTATGACTCATGTTGTTGTGCAATCCTTTGCTATGTTGATTTTGCCTTTCACGCTTAAAGGCAACTTGCTTGCATGATTATTGAAGTTAGATCTTTGTATTGTGAAAAATGCTCTGCGAGCTGTTTATCCCGCTTTTATTTCGCCTTATCTATTACACTTTATCTATTTCACCTAACCGCCCTCTACTTTAATGTAATCAGTGCTAACATCAACCAATGTTCCCAAAATACCCATTACGAAGCAATGAAAAAATTAGGCGTTGTGTTAAATTTTGGGTGGGGCCTGTGACCGGATACTAAAAAACGAAATTGGTAAATCTATGAGTTCATCCACGGCTGTGGGTACATCAAGTAAACCCGGCAAGGGCAACTACCATCATGGCGAGTTACGCCAACTGCTGATGGACTCGGCCCTGGTCCACATAGCCGCTCATGGCACGGAAAAACTCAGTTTGCGTGCACTCGCGCGCGAGGCGAATGTTTCGCCTACGGCGCCATTTCGTCATTTTGCCAATAAGCACGCTTTGTTCGCTGCATTAGCTACCCAAGGGTTTCAGCGGCTAGAGGAGCGGGTCAGAGTGGTTGGGCAGTCGTCGTTAAGGGTAGATGAGCGGCTACTGGCGGCAGCCCTGACTTATACAGAATTTGCCGACGAAAACCCCGTGGCCTACCAGTTAATGTTTGGCTCAATTTTAGGCGATTTCTCAGAGTTTGAAGGGCTGGGCGCGGCAGCGTCTGATGCCTATGGTGAGTTAGATAAACTGTTGGTCGAGGTGATAGAGGTTAAACAGCTGCCTTATGACGAACTGGTGCTGGGCGGTTTGATCTGGTCGGCTATTCACGGTTTTGCATCGCTTCGACTCAATGTTTCAGGGCAAGATAGCGGACATAAGAACGCGCCAGAGCTAAGGCCGAGGCAGGCGCTTATTGCCATGAGCGAGGGCTTGGAGGCCAACTTGAAGATAATGATTGATGCTGTCTCTTATACACATCTCCGAGCCCACGAGACGGACTC
>CAJXUL010000179.1 GCA_913060615.1 uncultured Gammaproteobacteria bacterium
GAGATAGGAGTCCGTCTCGTGGGCTCGGAGATGTGTATAAGAGACAGCCTTTATTTTAGTGGATGCTGTCAACCACGACAAACAATGTCAGGACAAGTTTGTTGGCTATTTGGTCAAACAACAGGTTGATGAAGCGGATTATCTAATTGCGTCAAAACTTGACCTAGCGCCAACTTTTACCCTCCACGGCAACAACATAGGCAAAGTACTGCACAAGCCGAATATTTTTTCTCCAGATTATGACCAACAAGGCACTGCGGAGACAACTGCAAATCCACACAGCCACGGTCACGGCTTTGCAAGCTGCACACTGCCGCAAATTGCTCAGGTCAGCGTTGATCACCTCCGGGCGCTCTGTGAGGCGTTACCTTCAACCGTGCATAGAGTCAAAGGCTATGTGAAAACCGACCAAGGACTGTATTTGCTCCAGCGCGTGGGAGAGATGCTAACGCTAGAGAGGGTTAACCAAGAAACTGCCGCGCCGTCAGAACAAGGGAATTTAGTGTTCATTTATATAGATCAGCAGGAGGATGCAGTTCGCCAACATCTACAGCAGAACTTAAAACAGCACTGGCGGTTCGCTTAAACAAGCAGCGGCATGTTGGATGAATAAGCCGAGTCCTCTGCGTATACTATGTAGAGTACTATATAGAGCACTATGCAGAGTTAAAGCGCAGAGTTAAAGCGTCGGCAAACTCTCCACCAGAAAACGCTCAACAAAAACGCGGCAAAAAACTCAGTAAAAAACTCAGTAAAAAACCAGCGTCCGCACTTCAATACTCTGCCGCCCTGGCAATGGCTCTGCATCGGTAGACTGCGCCGGCAACTCAAAGGCGCTGTGAGCGGTAAATCGCGCAAGCACATTGAGATCTGAATCAAAGCACTTCAACAACATTACCTCAGCATGCTGCATTTCCGACAAATACAGCCAACGGTGTTTAGGGTTATCGCGGACCATATAAATTTGCCCAACACGGTCGGTATAAACCAAATCAATAGGAATGAAATCGTCTTTACTGATTGAGCCGGCATCTATTACGGCAAAGGGCGTTTGCACCACAGGGCCAACAATAGGCCGCCAAACATTGATCATGGCAAAACGCTGGTTAACCAGTTCTTCAGCGCGGTCTGGCAAAAAGTCCCGAACACGCTGAGGCCCTGAAATTTCCGTATAGTCGTTGTGCACAGACTTTACCGGGTTTTGAATAGGTGCCCGCTGAGTTGTTTGGTCAGAGCCAGCTATATCTTTGTTGCGCACATTGTGATCAAAGACAAAAACTTCCCTAGCGCCCGTATGGTTCTTAACCAATTCTTGTACTTCTGGATAGTAAGTATTGCGTACCGCCTCATCATCGTAGAAATCGGTGGTCGCAGAGTGCTGCTGCACAAATGCCAAACCCTGTTGATCAATGTTTAGCGCTGACATGTAGCTGCGCACATCTTCAACCTTATGCTGTCCTGGGACTCTACCCGGGTCGCGTTGCTCTGCATTTGCGGGGGGCGGGCACAAAAAGTACGCGGGGTCTTTTACCGTTGGATCTGCATAATAAAAAGTGCTTTGTTGATCCATTTATTACTCCTTAACTAGTAATCACTACGTGCTGGCTTGATCCAATTCCGGGTAGGACAACCGGGGCAAACTTTGCTCGATCATTGAGCCTACTTTAAGCAAATTGGCTTCGCCTAGTTTGACCGCCACCAATTGAAACGATGCTGGTCGTGAATTGGCATCCAGTGCGGACGGCAATGTCAGTGTCGGATGACCGGAGTAATCAAATGGCGCTGTGAATGTTAAAAAATCTGCCTGGCCTTCTTCAGGACTAAGTTCAGACATCACTTCGATATCCGGTGTGGCAATAGGCATACACGGGCTGATCATTACATCAACCTTAGTGAGCACTTGTTCCATTTGCTCGGTGAAATCGCGTCGAATGCGCTCTAACTGAGCATAATCTTCTGCTGTCACCCGCAAGCCTAAATCAATAAGGGCTGCCAAATCTGGCCCGTACTCAGCTTTTTGTTGTGGGTAAAATTTGCTATGCGCCTTGGCGCATTCAACACCCGTGGTCACCGCCCAGCCACCGGCCAAAATTTTATAACTTTCTGGCATAACTACCGGGCAAATCTCAGCGCCCAGTTTGCTCAGGGCATCAAGCGCATCGCGGACGACTTGGCTTACTTCAAGCGCCACACCATTACTGACATAATCCCAGTCAACACCTATACGCACGCCAGCAAAACTCACCTCAGAGGATTCGTTGGAGCTTTCAGCAACAACGTCGGCCAAATAATTGGGCACACTTGCGTTCACGGAGCCGGGATCGTTTTCGTCGTAGCCCGCCATTACACTGAGCATGCGCGCCGCGTCTTCTACACTACGGGTCATAGGGCCAATATGATCAAGGCTGCCAGCCAGCGGAAACGCGCCATACAAACTGACCCTGCCATAAGTGGGCTTCAGTCCAACTAGACCACAGCTAGCCGATGGAAAACGAATACTGCCGCCGGTGTCAGAACCCAAGGCTGCAAACGCTAACCCAGCAGCAACACTGACGCCGGAGCCTGAAGATGAAACACCACTCCAAGCACGCTTATCCCAAGGATTTATTGGAGCTGGAATATCTGGATGATGATGACCAAAAGCGCCTTCTGTTAATTGTGTTTTACCAATGATCACGGCACCCGCTTGCTCGAGCCGCGTGACAACCGTTGCATCAAAAGTGGGACGAAAGTCCTGCATCACCAAGGTGCCAGAGGCAGTGACTATGTCTTTGGTATAAAGCAGATCCTTAATGGCAATGGGTACGCCGTGTAATGCGCCTAAAGGCTGGCCTTGAGCGCGCGCTTCATCTCTTGCCGCGGCGGTGGCTAGGGCTTGCTCTTCAAGCAGCCGAGCGAAACTCAGAGTTTGCCCGTCCAATCTGTGAATGCGTTCAAACATATACTGGGTGAGCGCCACAGAGGACAAGGCCCCACTCTTAAGCTGCCGACAGATACTCGACAAAGATTGAAAATGTAACGCTTGTTCATCAGCCATGCATTTGTCTCCCCACAAAAATTTGTTATTTAGCCAATATTACTTAATCCGTTGCCACGTTAGCGTAGCGCTAAAAATTTCGACCGCACCTAACTCACTTCTGACAAACTCGCGTCTGATGATCGCGCCTTATCTTTTTCCGCTTGTTTGATTGATTTCCACATAGACAGAGTAAGCAACACAATCACAGCATACAAAGGCACTGAAACCAAAGTGACCGCAGACTTAAGTGGCTCTAATCCGCCTAAGTAAACCAGAGTAATGGGCAGTACACCGAGCAAGAATGCCCAAAACACGCGATGCCAACGGGCAGGATGCTCGTTAGAATCCAGCGACTTGGTTGCTGAGGCAGCCAGCGTATAAGACGCGGAGTCATAGCTGGTCGCGGCGAAAATTACGCAGACTAGCGTGAACACAACCAATATTAGCGATGACATAGGCAAGGTTCCAAGCACCGCCACAATCAGCGCCGGCGGGCCTTGGGTTTCTAGAGTTTCAAGCACTGGAAAAAGGCCATTGAGCTCTAGGTAAGCCGCGTAATTGCCAAGTATTGAGAAGAACAGGAAACAGCCCAAGGTGCCAAAGCAGACACAGCCCAAAATCAACTGCTTGAGCGTTCGACCCTTAGAAATTTTAGTAATGAAAATGCCCATATAAGGGCCTAGCGCAAGCCACCAAGCCCAATAGAAAACTGTCCAAGACTCAACAAAGCTTGAGGTGCCCAGTGGATCGGTCCAAGTGCTCATACGGATGAAGTTTTGCGCCATATGACCGAGAGAATCAAAGCCCATTTCCACCATAAAAAGGGTTGGGCCAGCGATCAAAATAAACGCCAGTAAAAAAATAGCCATAATGATATTCAGATCACTGAGCCGCTTAATACCCTTTTCAAGCCCCATCCAAACACTAGTGGCAAACACACAGGTCACGACAAATATTACCAGGAGATCCAAGGAAAACCCCCAAGCCTCTCGGTCTAGAGAGAATAAATCCGCAACAGACATTCCAATTAGTGGCACCGCAAGTGCAATACCCGTACTGCAAGCGCCGACTAATCCCACAACAAAAAGTAGATCAATTGTACGGCCTAATACGCCTCTAGAGTGCTTACCAATAATCGGCTCACAGGCATCACTCAGGCGCAGAGACTTAACCCCGCGCACATAATAGCTATAAGCTACCGCAACACCGGGCAGGCAATAAAACGCCCAACCCATAATGCCCCAATGAAAAATTGGATAGCTGCCCGCCCAACGCAACGCCTCAGCACTTTTGGGTTCTACCGCAAAGGGTGGCGTTTGAAAATAGTAAGCCCATTCAACGGTGCCCCAATACAGCACACTGGTGCCGATACCACCGCAAAATAACATTGCAAACCAACTAGCGGTTGAAAAGTCTGGCGCTTCATCGCCAAGCCTAATAGCGCCGTGCCGACTAAACGCGATAAAGCCCAAAAAACCTACCGTGGCGACAGATCCCACCACGTAAAAAATGCCGAAGTTATGCGTTAAGTAGTTGAACGCAGCACCCAACATTTCGGCACCTTGCTCTGGGAAAAGCGCCAACGGAATGCAAAGAGAGAAAATAATAAGAACACTGCCGAAGAAAATAAGACGATCCAGGTTTTGGTCCTGGACGTCGTTAGAGATACTCATATACGTTCGCTTAAACTTAGGAGGCCACCTACACTAGAGCACGCTCAGTGAATTGCAAGTTGCTGCCCCAGCAGGGTGAGGCCTCTCCGTTAGAAAGGCAGCGCTTTAGAATCAAAACATAGGGACTTGAGAGTGAAAAAGATCTTGTTCGACAAAGCCTACTACGAAAAATTTTATTTAGATGAAGCCACCCAAGCTGTCTCCACCCAAGAACAGGAACGACAGGTAGCGTTGATCAATGCTTATATTGCTTACCTGCAAATAGACATAAAGAGTGTGCTAGATTTAGGCTGCGGTTTAGGTCAATTTTTAACCAGCTTGCAGAAAGTGCTGCCCAACGCCAACACCACTGGCGTGGAGATCAGTGACTACCTTTGTCAGCAGCACGGCTGGCGCAAAGGCTCGGTGGTCGATTTCGGAGCAACACAAGCCGAACAATACGACCTAGTTATCTGCAACGATGTTTTGGCCTATCTGAATAACGCCGACTGTGCCAAGGCCATTAAAAACCTAGCCAAGCTGACCCGCCAATGCCTGTATTTGAGTGTTTTAACTGAAGAAGATTTGCCTATCTGTGATGAGCAAACCACTGATATGAGACAGCGACTGCGGCCCAGCCAATGGTATAGAAAACATTTGGCCAAGGACTTTTGCAGTGTTGGCGGCGGTTTGTTTATACGCAAACCTATAACTGTGCCCATTTGGCAGCTAGAACAAATTTAACGAAATAGAAAACTGAATATATGACGGCATCTACAGAGACTTTCTTCCTCCGGCGTAAGGGCCACAGAATTAATGTGCATCACTGGACATGCGACCCAGCAACAAAGGTGAAAGCAAATATTCTTATTGCCCACGGCATGGGTGAACATGCTGGCCGCTATAAGCCATTGGCCGCGCAGTTGAATGGGGCTGGCTTCAATGTCTTAGCCCATGATCAGCGCGGTCATGGCGGCAGCCTCTTTGGCGCTACCGAACAGGGCGATATGGGCTACAACGGCTGGCATGAAACATTAGAAGATCTAAAATTTCTGCAAGATTGGCTTGAACAAAAATATGCTAAGCCCACAGTCATTATTGGTCACAGCATGGGCGCCATGCTTGCGCAGCAATATGTCTGTACCTACGGCCAGTCCTTGAAAGGTCTCGTATTGAGTGGTTCGCCCGGACACATGCCAAGCTTGATCAGCCTGCTAGGCCAAGCCATTGCCAAGTTCGACACCTGGCGTCTTCATCCTGCGGCGCACAGCCCTTGGCTAAGCAAAAACTTGTTTAGCGCCAACAACAAAGCCTTTGCTAAGGCAGGTGACGCCAACGGTGGATTTGCTTGGTTGAGTCGAGACAGACAAGAGGTCGCCAAATACATAGAGGACCCTTTTTGCGGGGCGATCTTGACCGCCGACGGCCTTAAGGGCATGTTTGATGGCTTTAGCAAAAGCACTCAAAAAGCCAACATTGCCCGTATCAATAAGGCGATTCCGGTAATGATCATTTCCGGCGAAGAGGATCCTGTGCACGGCAAAGGGCGCGGTATTAAGACGCTCGTAAAGCGCTACGAAAACTGTCTCTTATACACATCTGACGCTGCCG
>CAJXUL010000180.1 GCA_913060615.1 uncultured Gammaproteobacteria bacterium
CTTCCATAATCATTTTGGGCACAGAAAATAGAGACACTCTGTCTGGTTTTAACAACACCAATGATCGCATTCAAGGTCTTGCAGGTAATGACTACCTTAATGGCTACAGTGGCGATGATCGTTTAGACGGCGGTTTAGGTAATGATCGCTTATTAGGTGGTGTGGGCAACGACACGCTTATCGGTGGTGCTGGCGATGACCGTCTGCAAGGCGATGCCGGCAATGACATTTATCATTGGGGTATTGGAGGTGGCAACGACAGTGTTCTCGATTTTGATAATACCGATAGAAATAATCCTGATCATCAAGACACATTGGTGTTTGGAGAGGGTATTGCCGCTGAAGATATTGTTTGGACTCGGTCGAGTACGAGTCTTGTGGCTACAATTACTAACGATGATGGCATTTCTCAAAGCTTAACCCTGAGCAGTTGGTTCAGTGGATCTATTTATCAGGTTGAACGGTTGCAGTTGGCAGACGGCACAGTGCTTGATAAAGCAGAGGTTGAGGCTTCCATAATCATTTTGGGCACAGAAAATAGAGACACTCTGTCTGGTTTTAACAATAGCAATGATCGCATTCAAGGTCTTGGGGGCAATGATTATCTTAATGGCTACAGTGGCAATGATCGTTTAGACGGCGGTTTAGGTAATGATCGCTTATTAGGTGGTATGGGCAACGACACGCTTATCGGTAGTGCTGGCGATGACCGTCTGCAGGGCGATGCCGGCAACGACACCTACCATTGGGGCATCGGTGACGGAAACGATTTTATTAGCGACTTTAACGATGCTGATAAAAATAATGAAGATCACCGAGACACGTTAGTGTTTGGGGAAGGCATTGCTGTTGATGATCTTTTGTGGACTCGAGTTGCTAGCAATTTGGTTGCCAACGTCGCTGATAATCAGGGTAATACTCAGAGTCTGACGTTGTATAGCTGGTATTTGAATGATGTGTATAAGGTAGAAGAAGTGAAGCTGGCGGATGGTTCCGTATTAAATAATGCCGAAATTTCGGCCTCGGCAGTGATTTTGGGTACTGAAAGAAGCGATAATTTGGCGGGGTTTTCGCTCCGTGATGATCACATTTTAGGGTTAGCAGGAAATGACTCTCTTAGCGGTAACAGTGGCGACGACCGTTTGGAAGGTGGCTTCGGCAATGATCGGTTATACGGTGGATTGGGCGATGACACTTTACTAGGAGGGGCAGGCAACGATAGCCTTCAAGGCGATGCCGGCAACGACACTTATCATTGGGGTTTTGGTGAGGGCAGTGACAACATTAATGATTATAACAGTGTGGACACGGGTGATTTAAATCACCAAGACACTTTGGTTTTTGGTGAAGGTATTACCGCTGATGATCTTTTGTGGTCTCGTTCGGGTAATAGCTTGGTGGCAAGTGTTACTGACGATGCAGGCAATAGCGAAAACTTGTCGATTAACAATTGGTATAATGGTGCAGCTTATCAGGTTGAACAAATATACTTGTTTGATGGCACTGAGTTGGACAAAGACACTATTGAGAGTGGCATTGTTATTTAGGTTTTTGGGGGCAGCGGTCAAGTGTCAATGATACAGGTCCGCCCTTGAATACTTTTATTCCGCAAGGGGTAAGAGGGAGAGGAAGAACAGAACATGCGTTGTCTAAGTTTGGGGTTATATTGCTACCCTAGGCTAGTTATCTTTGGCTGGTCCAAACTTTATGCGAAGGAAGGCTTATGCAAACTAATAAAAAATTTGAGATTCGCGGAATAAACCATTTGGCATTGGTCTGCCGTGACATGAAAAAGACGGTAGATTTCTATTCGGGTGTTTTGGGTATGCCTTTGGTGAAAACCATTGAGTTGCCACAAAATTCTGGCCAGCATTTCTTTTTTGATATTGGTAAGGGCGATCAGTTGGCTTTTTTCTGGTTTCCTGATGCGCCAGAAAAAGTGCCTGGGGTGACCAATGCCGAATCCTTAGTGGGGCACGGCTCCATTACCTCTGCTCACGCGTCTATGAATCATGTTGCCTTTGATGTGCCTGTAGAAAAAATTGCCGAGTACCAAGAAAAGTTGGCGGCTGCGGGCGTAGAGGTCACGCCAGTGATTTTTCATGATGACTCTGAAAACCAAGCCAGCCTCACCGACACAGACAGTACCTTTGTCAGATCCATTTATTTCCAAGACCCAGACGGAATTTTATTGGAGTTTGCCGCCAGCACTCGTGCATTCACTGAGGGCGATGTGAGTTGCGAACCGGTGAGCGTGGACTGAATTTCTTCTCAATTCCTAGTTGTATTGCCGCAGTTGGTTGAAAGACCCCAAAGGCTTAAAAAAAGGGCTAAGGGCTAAGGGCAAAAGGACGGCAAGCGCGAACAAAAATCATAAAAAAGGGCAGTAGGCGTTAAGCCTGCTGCCCTTCTTTTTTTTGCTTCTTTCTTTTAGCTTTGTAGCTTAAAGATTTAGGCCAAAAGTTCAGGCCAAAAGGTCAGATCAAAAGTTAACTGCAAAAAATCTTAGAAGTTAACAATCATCTTGCCAGTATTAGAACCCTTGAAGAGTCCAATAAAGGCTTCCGGTGCCTGATCTATACCCGTGTAGACAGTCTCTTTTGTGATGATCTGTCCGCTGGTCACCCACTCTTCCATATCGCTTCGGAACTTGCCTGCTAGGTGATCAAAGTGATTCACAATAAATCCGCGCAGGGTTAGGCCCAGACCAATAGCCATAGACAAGTTGTTTGGACCAGGGCGCGGTGATGTGTCGTTGTACGTTGCAATAGCGCCACATAAAGCGATACGTCCGAAAGGTCGCATGCACATAATAGCTGCTTGAAGGTGCTCTGCACCAACGTTGTCAAAGTAAACGTCCAAACCGTTTGGGGCTAACTCTTTTAGATGACCTAGAATGCTGCCGTCGTTGTAATTGAACGCGTGGTCAAAGCCTAACTCTTTGGTCAGTAGCTCAACTTTGTCGTTAGAACCAGCGCTGCCAATAACTGTGCAACCTTTCAACTTAGCTATTTGACCAACAATGCTGCCTACTGCGCCAGCGGCACCAGAAACAAATACCGTTTCGCCGTCTTTTAGCGCGCCAACTTCTAGCAGACCCACATAGGCGGTCATGCCTGGCATGCCAATTGCGCCTAAGTATTCTGATGCTGGGGCAACAATGGTGCCTAAGCTCTGAATGCCTTGTGCAGACTCGGTAAATGCTTCTCTCCAGCCGAAGGCGCTGCTCACATAGTCGCCTTCTTTGAAATCTGGGCTAGCAGACTTAACCACTTGTCCAATGCAGCCACCGGTAAGTACTTCGCCAATTTGAAAAGGCGGTACGTAGGATTTGCGATCAACCATTCTGCCGCGCATGTACGGGTCTACAGACATACTCAAGTTTTTCACCTGAATTTGGCCGTCTTTAGGTTCTGGCGCTTCAATATCAATGATCTGAAAATCATCGGGCTTAGGCATGCCTTCTGGGCGCGTTTTTAGTGCTACTGCTTTTGCTTGCATAGTATCTCTCTGTATATCTCTCAGTTTGTGAATGGGTTATTCGTTGGAAATTGTAATTTCTTTGTCGGTGATGAATTCTAATAAGGCGGGCTGGCCGTTTTGTGTTGCCGCTATGCCTCTTTTTAAAGCCGCAACAATGTCGTTGGGATCTGTTATTCGTTCGCCATAACCACCAAAGGCTTTTGCCATGTCTGCGTAGTTGCCGGAAATGTCGGTAGACCGGTATTTTTCCGTAGACACTTGCATAATGGGTATCTCGATGGCCATGGAAAAGTTGTTGAACAAAATGGACAGTATTGGAATGTTCTCTCTAACGGCAGTTTCAAAGTCCATGCCGGTGAAACCAATTGCTGCATCTCCCCAGACATTGATACATAGTTTATCTGGTTCTGCTAATTTTGCACCCATGGCCAAGCCTAAGCCGTAGCCTAGCTGGGTGGTCTTGCCCCAACCAATATATGAAAGGGGGCTGGTTGCTTGCCAAAACGGTGTGGTTTGATCCCGTGGGCTGCCGGCGTCGTGGGTGATCACAACTTTGTCTTTATCGACTATTCGATCTAATTCAGCAACCACTCGGTACGGATTAATGGGTGCGTCGTTATTGGTCAGTTTGGGCAACCACTCACTCATCCATTCAGCTCTGATCTGCGCTATGCGCTCTGGTACTTTTGCTCTAGCGGCAGCTGGCGCTTTGGAATGACCTTCCATCGCAGTGCTCAATGCTTGCAGGGTCAGCTTGGCATCGCCAATTAGGCCGTGCTGTGCCGGTACGTCTTTGTTCAAGTCCATTGGATCTAGGGTGGCGTGAATAATAGTTTTGCCTTTAGGCATGGAAACACCAAAAGCGGTCAGTGCGAAAGAAACCCCAATGCCGAGTATCACATCGGCCTCGTTTAAGAATTGCTTCACCGGGCGAGGGTTGGCGCGTCCACCGCTACCTAATGACAAAGGATGGTTTTCTGGGAATGCGCTTTTACCTTCAATACTTGTGGTAACGGGAATATTCCAAGCTTCTGCCAAGCTTTTAAGCTGATCCCATGCTTTGGCGTAATGTACGCCTTGGCCTGCGTATATGACGGGGTTTTTGGCTTCTGCTAAGACTTGTGCTGCTGCTGCTAAATCATTGGGTGCCGGCGCGGTCTTGGCGCTGAATGAGGGTATATATTGCCAATTATCTGGGACCTCTTCGTTCATGACATCCAATGGCACTTCTATCATCACCGGTCCGGGTCTGCCGTTGCGCAGTTGAAAAAAGGCTCTACGCATAATCTCAGGCACAGCTTTACCCATAGTGATCGGTTCAGCCCACTTTGTGATGTGCTGCATATTCATTGTGGAGTTGAAGTTGGGGTAGTAGTGGGCCAGTCGACGCGGGTAGCCGGCGGGTATAACCAGTATAGGCACTGATTCAGAGTGTGCTTGGGCGATACCGCCAAATGCGTTCTCTGCCCCAGGGCCATGTTGCATGCAAAATACGCCGATTTTATCGCCAGAAGATAGTCTGGAATAGGCGTCAGCCATATGTAGCCCAATACGTTCTTGGCGAACAATCACCGTGCGAATGTCTAGTTTGGCAGCGGCTTCAATCAGTGGGTTTACTGGATAAGCGAAAAGGATATCTACTCCCTCGGCCTTCATTGTGTGGGCAATGGCGTCTATTACATTCATTGGTTCTCTCCTCTACCGTGCAATTCTTTACTTAAGTCATTTTAGTTATCGCTGCCTACGAACGATTTTGCTGAAAACTAGCCTCTTTCACTGATCTTTTTGCGGCTCCCTCGCGGCAGGACAATAGTGCCACATCTCACCCGTGGTTGGGCTAAAAAGGCTAAGGCAGGTTTGGGCTCTGTTTCTCGAGTCGTAAATATTTAACATTTCTTTTTACTTAAGGCGTACGATCTTCCAAGGAGTTGTTGGATATTCATTACCAGTTCAATTTAGCGGGCTTTGCAACAACGCCCATTGCACCCCCATTTTGTACTTTGAAGCGTATTTGTGGCGGTCGGGCGCAGCTAAAAATAGGCCCCTTTTTCGGCTAGTGTTACGTTGCAAAAGTTATTAGAAAACAGGTGCTTGCATCGTTTTCTTTGCTGTAAATGGTCTAATTTGAATTGTACGCGAGTCGGTTACGAATCCTTTTTCTATAAGGTGTACGATGTCGAGATGTTAGGCGATCGATTAAGAGCAAAGTTAACAATGGCGGGCTATACGCCCTCACGTTTTGCACACGTTATTGGTGAAACGCGGCAGACCGTGGATGGATGGTTGCAAAGAGGGGTTCCACCTCGAAAATGCTTTAAAGTAGCTCGGTTGTTAGATGTTAATCCTGAGTGGCTAGTGGTCGGAGCCTGTACTGACGAAGTACTAAAGTCGCCAGAAACCGAAGCTTTTCTCGACTCCTTCACGACTGATCAAGTGGACGCTATGCGAGTTATAATTAACGCCTTTAAACGGCCGCACTGACAGTTTTAGTCTCTCTTCTCTCTTCTCTCTTCTTTCCCTTTCCCTTTCCCTTTCCCTCTCCCTCTCCCTATAGCTTTTCCTTAGCTGTTTACTGCTGTGCTGAGTTAAGCCAATAGTTTTATTTTGTTGCAAATGTTTTTGAAAAAAATCTAAGACGCAGGTAAGTTAATTATTGCTCTATGTCTTCAAGGGTGTCTTTTCTTCAATTGAAAATCATTTGTATCAATCACCATCTTGCCCTTAGCCCTTAGCCCTTAGCCCTTAGCCCTTAGCCCTTAGCCCCTAACAAAGTCTTCACCCCGGCC
>CAJXUL010000181.1 GCA_913060615.1 uncultured Gammaproteobacteria bacterium
AGGAGTCCGTCTCGTGGGCTCGGAGATGTGTATAAGAGACAGCTATCTGACACATCGAAAGGTGTTCGTTTATGCATAAAATAGATCACTGGAACAAGGCTGGCAGCACCCAATAAAAATCGCAGCCCAATAAAAGCATATGGTCCCAAATAACTCATACCCATCACTTGGGCTACAAAACCAAAGCCCCAAATGGCTGCTGTTACAAGTAGCAATAAATTTGCGATAGCCGCTTTGCTCATAAAAAACTCAATAATTAACAGGCCAATAGCAGACCACTGAGCTGTGTATGTGCTCAGCGACCTTGCAAAAAATAACGAAATTAGCTGATACGGCGGGTGTGGCCAGTTGTTTGCCAGTCTGCTCGGGGCGACACACATTCGCCAGACGCGAAATGTACAGATATTGAGCGCCTAAATCCCGTACTTTTATTACGCCCAGATCCATGCACTAACAAAGGGTGAAACAGCAAAGTATCTCCAGGCTGCATTGCCACATGCTGACGCTGATCTATGTCCACATCAGAGGTGCCAAAAAAACCACTGTTTAGAAATTTCCAATCTGGTGTGTCATGAGACAGCAGACCGTTTTTGTGTGATCCGGGAATAACGCACAGGCAACCCGATTCTCGAGTCGCAGGCAAAATAGCAGTCCACGCTGCAATAATTTTGTTCTCTGGACGTAGTTTGAAATAACGTAAGTCCTGATGCAGAGGGTGTCGCCCATCAACTAGAGGCGGTTTATTGAACACATTACTGGTGAGCGTATAAATGGATGAGCCAATTAAACTTTGAATCGCGCTGAGCAATTGCGGGTGTTTTGCATAATCGAACAGGGTTGGATCGTCTTCCAAGCAAAATAGCTTATTAACACCATGTAACTTGGTTTCAGGCTCTACCGCACCCTTTACAACCATAACGTCGCGCATGACTTTCATCGCGCCAGACAAGGGCACCTGCCCTTCTACAATTGCGAGAAAACGTTGGTTGTAGGTATCGAGCGACGCTTGCTCGATCAATTTCGGCAACAACAAATAGCCATCCCGCGCATATTGTTGCAGTTGTAGTTCTGTTAACGCCACGTTACTCCCCCGCTCTTTTTGTTCCCAAGCAACCGTATTGCCAATATCTTGCTACCAATAGTAGGCCAACAGAACCTGCTTGTAGAGGAAGATTTTTTCGCCCAACGACATAACACAAGCTGTTATTGCGCAAAATAAATAAGCAAAAATAAATCGGCAAAAAGACGCGAGCGAATATGCGAGCGGTATATTAGCAAGGGGCGATATAGAAAGAGGTGTAAACAAGAAGGCCAAAATGAAGTCAAAAATGAAGACTAAAAAAGAAGCGGAAGCCTCGGCAACGTGGCTAGGTATTCCTAGCCAGTACTAGAGCCTTCCTCTAGAGCAAGGCTCAAATGATTAGCCACCAAAGTCATCGAAGGCAATGTTTTCAGGCTCTACGCCTAAATCTTCAAGCATATTCTGCACCGCTTGGGCCATCATTGGCGGTCCACACATATAGAACTCGCAATCTTCGGGGTTCGGGTGATCCTTCAAATAGTTCTCGAACACTACGTTATGGATAAAGCCAGTGTAGCCTTCCCAATTATCTTCTTCGATAGGATCAGAAAGCGCGATGTGCCATTTGAAGTTCTCGTTCTCTTCAGCAAGCTGATCGAATTCGTCCTTGTAAAACATTTCTTTAAGCGAGCGCGCACCATACCAATAGCTCATCTTAGTGGTAGTGCCCTTGCGTTTCAGCTCGTCAAAGATATGCGATCTGAGTGGCGCCATACCCGCACCGCCGCCAATCCAAATCTTTTCAGCGGGCGTATCTTTAACAAAGAAATCGCCGTAAGGACCAAATACAGTAAGCTTGTCGCCCTCTTTAAGGTTCGCTACATAAGATGTCATAGCCCCAGGAGGCAGGTGATCCATTCTCGGTGGAGGCGGTGACACACGAATGTTGAACTTCAATATGCCACGCTCTTCAGGGTAGTTCGCCATAGAATAAGCACGAATGGTCGTGTCTTTTACTTCTGACTTTAAACCCCAAAAATTGAACTTATCCCAGTCTTCTCGATATTCCTCTTGAACATCAATACTGGTCCAATCCATTTTGTAAGGAGGTACTTCTAGCTGCACGTAACCACCCGCTCTAAAGGCAACATCTGCGCCTTCAGGTAGTTTCAGATTCAGCTCTTTGATCATAGAGGCAACGTTAGGGTTCGAGGTGACTTCACACTCCCAACGTTGAACACCCAAAGCATCATCAGGTACTTCAATTTTTAGATCTTGCTTCACAGCAACCTGACAGGACAGACGCCAGTCATCACTGATTTCACCTCGGTTAAAGTGGCCTTCTTCGGTAGCAAGAATGCTGCCGCCGCCTTCGATCACTCTACAGCGACATTGGGCACAAGTACCGCCACCGCCGCACGCACTGGCAAGGAATATACCCTTTTCTGCTAACGTGCTTAACAATTTGCCACCTGCAGGCACTTCTACAGACTTTGATGGGTCGTCGTTAATGAAAATCGTTACATTGCCTGAACTCACTAACTGAGAGCGAGCAAATAAGATCATGCCTACTAATGCTAAAACCATTACGGTAAACATTAAGACACCAAGTAAGACTGTTGTATCCAGCATAACTAACTCCTAGATGTCGATGCCGCCGAAAGACATAAAGCACATGCTTATCAGTCCAACGGAAATAAATGTGATTCCGAGTCCGCGCAAACCATCTGGCACGTCACTGTATTTCAACTTTTCTCTAACACCAGCTAATGCGGTGATAGCTAATGCCCAACCAACGCCTGCGCCGAGGCCAAATACCACGCTTTCGCCGAAGGTTTGGTCTTGGTCGATCATCATTAGTGAGGCACCCAAAATAGCACAATTCACTGTAATTAGAGGCAGAAACACACCTAATGCGTTATACAAAGCTGGGACATAGCGGTCTAGCACCATTTCCAGAATCTGCACGATGGCAGCGATAACACCAATGTAGGAGATTAAGCCTAAAAAGCTTAAATCAACATCTGGAAAGCCAGCCCAAGCCAGCGCGCCATCACGTAGAAGCAGATTAAAAATTAAGTTGTTAACCGGTACGGTAATAGCCAAAACCGCAACTACCGCGACACCAAGACCGAATGCAGTAGAAATTTTCTTGGAGATCGCAATGAACGTACACATGCCTAGGAAGAACGCCAAGGCCATGTTTTCAACAAATACAGCACGAACAAATATGCCTAAATAATGTTCCATGACTAAATCGCCTCCTTGTATTGCGCATTTGGCGCAATTTCATACTCAGGCGCTTCTACTTGATCAGTCTTCCAGGCGCGGATGGCCCAAATGAACAAACCAATAATAAAGAACGCACTAGGCGCAAGTAACAACAGACCGTTAGGTACATACCAACCACCGTTAGCAACGGTAGGAATGATTTCAAATCCCATCAGTGTGCCAGAGCCTAGGGGCTCCCGAATCAGTGCAACACCAATCAAAATGACGCTGTAGCCCACCGCGTTACCGAAACCGTCCAGCGCTGATAGCCAAGGACCATTTTGCATGGCAAACGCTTCAGCGCGACCCATGACGATACAGTTGGTAATAATCAAACCTACGAACACTGACAAACTCTTAGAGATGTCATAAGCGACCGCTTGAAGAACTTGGTCAACGACAATGACCAACGAGGAAATAATCGTCATCTGCACAATGATACGAATATTTGTCGGTACGCGATTACGCACAAGGGAAACCGCAAGGTTAGACATTGTGGTAACAAATATAACCGCAATGCACATAACCAAGGTGGTAGACATATTGATTGTCACAGCCAAAGCAGAGCAAATTCCAAGAACCTGCAATGCAATGGGATTGTTGTTAAAAATTGGGTCTATTAGGACTTCTTTTTGCGATGCCATGATCTATCCCTGTGCCACGCCGTTAATTTTGAGTTTCTGGATGTAGGGACCAAAGCCCAACTCACCGCTCCAGAAGTTAACTAGGTTCTCAACGCCACGCGTTGTAAAGGTCGCACCAGAAAGCGCGTCTACTTCATAGCTAGCAGCGCTACTGTTGCTAGGAGAACGTTGTTTCACTAAGCGCACACTTGGATCGCCTAGATCGTCATAAAGGCGCACACCCTGCCAACGTTTTTTCCACTTGGGGTTATCTACTTCACCGCCAAGTCCTGGCGTTTCTTTATGCGAGTAAAAACCGAGACCGGAAATTGTGCTTAGATCGCCGTCTAATGCCAAGTAACCGTATAAAGTGCCCCATAGTCCGTAGCCACGAACGGGAATAACCAATTTCTCTACGCCCGCACCATTAGTCTTAATATAGACCAACGATACGTTTTCTCGTCGGCGTAGCGTCGCAATGTCTTCGTCGGAGCTTAAGGAGATAGATCGAGTAGCGTCGCCGGCAGCCTTGATTGGATCGTAGGCTTGTAGGTCAACACCATCAACATATTCTCCGGTGTCCAAGTCCACTGCGCGAACAGTAAACTCAGCAAACAGTTGTTCAATGGTTTTACCATCGTCTGATTCGGTAGCATTTGAGGCTAAAAGCCCTGCTGCGCGCAAAATATTTTTCTTTTGGTCTAACTCTTTGTTGAGCTTTTGGATGGGCTTTAACGCTACCGCCATTCCAGAAACAATTACAGAGCATACTAAGCATAGAAAAATCGCTATAAAAAACGTATTGCCTAAGCTGTCTTTATCTAATTTAGCCACGTGCCAGTCTCCTCTTGATATTCGCCTGCACCACGAAGTGGTCGATCAAAGGCGCGAATAAATTACCGAACAAAACCGCCAACATCATGCCTTCTGGGAAAGCTGGATTGACCACACGAATCAAGACGCACATAAAGCCAATGAGGATTCCGTAAAACCAACGACCATCATTAGTCATCGACGAGGAAACCGGATCTGTTGCCATGAACACAGCACCGAATGCCAAACCACCCAGAACTAGGTGCCACTCGAAAGGCATTGTGAACATTGGATTTGACGAGTCGATTGAGTTGAACAGTGATGCAGTTAAGAAGGCACCTAAGAACACACCAGCCATGACTCTCCAGGAGGCAATGCGGGTTGCGCAGAGCAGCACACCGGCAATCAAAATAGCCAGCGTTGAGGTTTCACCCATAGATCCGGGCATGTAACCAATAAATGCGTTCCACCACTCAACACCAACACCTGCCTCGCCGTCCAAAACCCAACTGCCAAGTGGCGTTGCTTGAGTCCAACCGTCAACAGCAACCCATACTGCGTCGCCGGACATCTGCGCTGGGTATGCAAAGTACAAGAAGGCTCTGCCGGTTAGCGCAGGGTTGAGGAAGTTCTTGCCCGTACCACCGAATACTTCTTTGCCAATGACAACACCAAAAATGACACCAACTGCCGCCATCCATAGTGGAATTGAGGGCGGTAAGGTTAAAGTAAATAAGATAGAAGTGACGAAATAGCCTTCGTTTACTTCATGGCCGCGCTTTGACGCAAACCATATTTCAAAGATTATCCCGGCAACAAAAACCGTAATGTAGAGCGGCATAAAGTAGGCAAGACCGTGAACCAAGCAGTCAAAGACACTGTTCGGGTCGAAACCTACCAGACCGTTAAGTAGAATGCCGCGCCAGTTAGTCACTTCACTTTGACCTAACGCTTGCATCGCTTCATTGGCGTTCAGGCCAACAAAATAACTACCTACAAATACTGGAATAAAGGCACACAACCAAACTGTGATCATGATGCGCTTCAAGTCTAATGAATCGCGTATATGTGAAGCACCCGCGGTAATTTTACCTGGTGTATAAAGTGCTGTATCGATGGCTTCATAAGCCGGATACAAAGCCTCTAAGCGACCGCCTTTTTCAAAGGTAGGTGCCAAATTATCTAGAAAGGATCTTAAACTCATAGGGCTAACCCTCCTTTTCTATTTGTGAGAGCAAGCCTCTTAAGACGGGGCCAAACTCGTATTTACCAGGGCATGCGTATGTACATAACGCAATATCGTCTTCGTCTAGCTCTAAACAGCCCAATTCAATGGCTTTCTCAATGTCGCCAACCAACAAGCTGCGCATTAGCTGAGTAGCGAGAATATCTAAAGGCATTACTGAGTCATAAGTACCGATGGGAACCATGCCTCGTGAACTACCGTTCTGTCTCTTATACACATCTCCGAGCCCACGAGACGGACTCCTATCTCGTA
>CAJXUL010000182.1 GCA_913060615.1 uncultured Gammaproteobacteria bacterium
GTCTCGTGGGCTCGGAGATGTGTATAAGAGACAGGATTGGGGTTAAAACAGCGCCGACTAGAGAACAGCTAATTCAAACCCGTGCAAACCACTTGTCGACTATCCACTGCGCACAGCGGGTGTGCTCAGAAAGTGTTATATCATTTATTTTTTGCAGTTCAAGAGAGCCGTGAGAGGAGCGACCGAGCAAGCCCTTGTCAAACAACAAACCCAACCCGCGCACTAACTTGTTTTGCTCTTTAACGGGCAGCAACTCAATGGCGCCTACCCTGCCGCCATGGGACAGCGCTTCGTACAACATTGAAGCACTGTCCGCGCTGACCCAAACATAATTAGAAGTAGCTAACTCACCGCTCAACCAGCCATCTGGCGTATCGCGCCAATGCACCAAACTGGCATTGTCCGGCAGCGACAACTTTTCTTTCAGAGTTGCTGGCGTCCTTGGCGAGTCTGAAATTTGCCAGTGCACTTGGGGCATAGCCGCAGTCAATGTTGTCACTTGCTCTGCAACTGCATCATCGTCCCAATGAAAGTGCTTATTCACGCCACCGAGCATAATCACGCCTTTACAATGATCCTTCTCGCCAGCCATCACCGGACTTAACATACCTGTGGTGCGAAAAATATTTGAGCGGTTAGGCGCTCGGTCGTGTTCAGGGAGCAAAATAAGATCAAACATACACAACGGCAGGGAAGGTTTCATCAACACCACAGCCTTACCACCTAAGTGCCAACGCGTGCGCAACATTGCCCATTGCACGGCGCGACCCGCACCAATTAACAAATCTGGTTTTTGCCGTTGTTCGCGCCACTGCGCCTTTAACCAAGGCAAATCCCCAGGCAAAGAAATGGTGCTGACCACAAAGCGACTATCTTGGCCTAACCCCGCCTCACTTTGCCCATTGAGGATTTCCTCAAAACCCTGAAGAAGACCCGCGGTCTGCTTTTCGTGGCCGGGACGGCCATCGACAAAACGCCAGATTTGAATTGGGGTACGAATAATAATAATTCCTTTGAATATGCGGCCAATATAACCTGATAAGAAGCAAAAAAAACTCCCCCTATCTGCAGGTTACTACCTATAGACGAGACGGATGCATATAAGTAACAACACAGGCTATTATGACCCAACTTAGCCGCGCAATTACGCATAAAGGAACCCCAAAAACCATGCTGGACCTACTCGCAAACGGTCAATATGAAGTATTTGTTTTGCTCATAGTGGCACTGGTCTTATCTTTGAGCTTCCATGAATACGGCCATGCCGTTGTTGCCAAATGGTTTGGCGACGACACGGCAGAGCGCGCCGGCAGGTTGACCATTAATCCCATCGCCCATATCGACCCAGTGGGCTTAGCTATGGTTGCCATTGTTGGCTTTGGTTACGCCAAGCCAGTGCCCACAGACCCGCGCAATTACAGCCAGCCCAGCGCCGACCTATGGGTTGCGGCAGCGGGTCCGTTTATGAATTTATTATTAGCCGTCATCAGCTGGAATGCATACTTGTTCGCCGCCAGTAACGGCCTGCAAAGCCCGGCTGGAGATCAATTTTTTACCATATTGGTGTTGATCAACCTCATGCTCATGTTGTTCAACATGATTCCACTTGGGCCATTAGACGGCCACTACATACTGCCCCACCTGCTGCCCAAAAGCCTGGCGCACAAGTATCGTTTTTATAACGCCAAATACGGCACGATGATTTTTTTAGGACTGGTAGTACTGAGTATTGCAGGCCTACCCATCTTTTCGTCAATGGTGGAACTGGCGCAGTATTTGATGGGACAAATCATCTTTGTCTAAGTGCTTTTTTACGCAAGCTTTGGGAGAGGGGAAGGGGAAGGAAAAGGAAAAGGAAAAGACTCAAGAGCAAGTTTTTGCATAGAACCACCGCCAAGACCCTTGAGTCTTAGCGGCAGAGTGTACCAATTGCCTAAACGGGCCTACGCCAAAGATTGATCCAGATCGGCCAATATGTCTTCAATATGCTCAATGCCCACTGACAAACGAATGGCTTCTGGCGACACACCTACAGCCTTTTGCTCGTCAACAGTAAGTTGACGGTGCGTAGTAGACGCTGGGTGACAGGCCAAAGATTTAGCATCGCCAATATTAACCAGACGCTTAAACAGTTTTAGTGCGTCGTAGAACTTAACGCCCGCTTCATAGCCACCCTTAACACCAAAGGTCAAAATGCCGGAGGCGCTGCCGCCCATGTATTTCTGCGCCAGTGCATGATGAGGGTGACTCTCTAAGCCTGCATAGCTCACCCACTCCACGTTGGGGTGGGCTTCCAAATGCTTAGCAACCGCTAAGGTATTGGCCGAATGTCGCTCCATTCTCAACGGCAAAGTTTCTATCCCTTGCAACAGTTGAAACGCGCTCATGGCAGACAAAGCGGCGCCGGTATTTCGTAGAGGCACCGTGCGAGCACGACCAATATACGCTGCGCCACCGAAGGCTTCGGTATACACAACACCATGATAGCTTTCTTCTGGTGTATTAAAACGAGGATAACGCTCTGCGTGCTCGCTCCAAGGGAAGTTGCCAGAATCTACAATAATGCCGCCAAGTGTGGTGCCGTGGCCGCCCATGTATTTGGTCAACGAATGCACAACAATGTCTATGCCATAATCAATGGGCTTAAGTAGTGAAGGGGAAGCCACGGTGTTATCGGCGATGGTGGCCACACCATGACGGCGCGCCATAGCCGCAACCGCTTCAATGTCCACAATATTGCCCGCAGGGTTACCAATGGTTTCCATAAAAATGGCTTTGGTGTTCTCGTCAATCAACGCTTCAATAGCGGCGACAGAATCGTCTTTGGCAAAGCGCACTTCAATACCCTGGCGCGGCAACATATGCGCAAACAATGTGTAAGTACCGCCATACAGCTGAGGCACAGTGACAATGTTGTCGCCGATTTCGGCCAAGTTAAGAATAGAGTAGTTAATTGCCGCACTGCCCGCAGATACCGCTAGTGCGCCAACACCGCCCTCAAGAGCCGCAACCCGCTGCTCGAGTACGTCGCAAGTAGGGTTCATAATGCGGCTATAGATATTGCCCGGTACCGCTAAATCAAATAAGTCTGCGCCGTGTTGGGCGTTGTCAAATTCATAAGCCACTGTTTGATAAATCGGCGTGGTAGCCGCGTGGGTGGTTGGGTCTGTGGTGTATCCCGCATGGACCGCAATAGTTTCGTCTTTCATCTGCCCTAAACTCCAATAAATAGAAAAGCGCCCTTATTGTGCACTAGGCTTAACTGATACCCAAATTTGTTCACCATAGATGTACGAACCCAGCGCCCCCGAAATCTTTGCCAAGTAATCTTGCAGGGCAGTTTTGGTGAATAATGAGCGGCGCTCACTTAATGGAGGTGACGCCGCCTACACTTGCGTGCACACTTAATCTTTAGCCAAACGAATAAGCCGCTTGAACACACCCGCTCGTTACATTACTAAGCAACTATTAACGGTCTTCGCTATCGCTCTGGCGGTGATTTTCAGCATTGCTATGGGCGATAAGTTAATTCACTTTTTAGAGAAAGCCGCCATAGGCCAATTGCCCGGCCACATGGTGCTTTACGTTGTGTTGCTACGCATGCCCGGCATTCTGCAACTGGTCATTCCGTTTGCTTTTTATGTGGCCATTTTGCTGTCATTTGGACGCCTCTACTCAACCCAAGAAATGGTCATACTACAGAGCGGCGGCATGTCTACCGCCGCGCTGCTGAAATGGTTGTCCAGGCCCGTTCTGGCTCTGACCTTTGGCGTTGGTTTGCTCTCGCTATGGATTGCCCCAAGCGCGCAATTTGCCTTAGAAGAAAGTATGGATGAGTTGCGCACGCAAACAGGCTTTGCAGCGCTGCAGCCCGGCACTTTCCGCAGCGACAACAAAAACGACTGGGTCATTTACAGCGAAGGCTTGGCTGACGATGACCAAACCATTCTCAATGTATTTGTGCAGCGCACGCTAGCAACCGGCGAGGAAGTCACAGTGTGGGCAGAACGAGGCCGTAAAGACCCACCCAACGCACAAGGCCAACAACTTTTGTCGCTGTATAGCGGCAGACGTTACGTAGGCCAACCGGGCGAGCAAAATTTTGAAGTGATGACATTTGAAGAATTTCACATTGCACTGAATGTAGACACGGTGATTGAGCAAGCCAAAGATGTTGACGCCACACCTACGTTGGCGCTATTGGACAACCCAGAGCACCAAGCAGAGCTACATTGGCGCATCGCCATGCCGCTGTTTTTCCTTATCGTCAGCGGTTTGGCCATTGGCGTAGCACCAGTAAAACCACGCCAAGGCCCCTACGCACAAATTGCGCCAGGACTACTTTGGATAGTGGGTTATTACATCGCCCTCATCGCAAATAGATGGGCCATAACAGAAGCACAAATCCCCAGCGCAGTAGGCCTTTGGTTGGTGCACTTAATATTTGCCGCAATTGCCATTCGCTTCATCCGCCAAATTGGCCGACCAGCGACGATTTAATGACTATACCTACCAAGACAGATTCGCAAAAATCAGACCCAGAAGACGTTGCGGCAGCGCAGCGAACTTCAGCTATAACCGCACAACTACTTGGCTTCAGTGGCCTACTACCCATAGCGGCAATTTTTATAGGCGCAATCATTTGGCCCCAATACCTGATTAAACTCAGCCTGCTAGCCAACCTTTACGCCGGCACTATATTTTCATTTCTAGGCGGCATTCAATGGGGGTTAAGCATCAGTCCACAGGCACAGATGCGCATAAGCAAACGACTGCTGGTGAGCATTACGCCGTCACTATGGACCGTATTGGCCCTACAACTACCAGCGGCCCAAGGCAGTTGGTTTATTGTTGCAGGCCTAAATGCGCTGCTACTTTTCGAACTAACCGACGCAGACAAAAATCAGAGGCCCGGTTGGTATATACCGTTGCGAATAAACTTAACCATATGCCTAAGCGTTGGCTTGCTCGCCATCAGCGCCCTGCACTTTAGTCACCTCATCTAGCGCCAGGCGCGGCGAACAACGCTAGCCATGTCCGGCAGTGGGGCTCTTGCGTTGGGCATCCATACACGCCTGCAAATTACTTTTCACAAGGTCGTTCACAATGGTCTCTAGCGTCTGCGTGGGTGCGTTGATAATGCGCGCCCTAACAGACAACGCCATGGCTGCTGCCTGTAAAACATCGCCATTGCTGGTCGCACCCAACACTTTAATCTGCTCATCCACCGTATGCAGTATGGCGGTAAGCATTTGATGCACCTTTACAGCATCTTCAGTTTCTTCATGCAGCGGAAAAAGAATATCGAATTGGTCGCCAGTGGCAGTGTTAGCGGTATAAGGTATGTCCATAAGTTAGATCTCAGTTAATGCGGCCCCATAGCCAGCACTTGCATACACTGACTCTATCAGGGCAAGCTGCTTACTGAACCATTTATTAGACATTGACCCGGTGCACGATACGCAAAATGCAAACCACTAAAACAGCAACCGATTTAACCGAAGGTGAAATTAGCCGTATTATAGAAATGGCGTGGGAGGACCGCACGCCTTTTGAGGCTATAGAGGCACAGTTTCAAGTACCTGAAGATAATGTAATAAAGATCATGCGCGGCAATATTACCGCCCGCTCCTTTAAGCGCTGGCGCGAGCGCGTAACTGGCCGCAAAACCAAACACAACGCCCTACGAGACAAGAGTGTTCTGCGGCATCAATCAAGCACCCACAACAAAGCAAATCGCTAACCCCAAATACCACGCGGCTTTTCATAAGCCATGCACGTGGTCTGGCTTGTAGCATCGGTTTGGGTGATGAGTTGCATGACACACATACCACCATTTTATAAAAACTAACGTTCACAAACCGACCAAACCGACCAAACCGACCAAACCGACCAAACCGACCAAACCGACCAACGGCTGCATAATACGGCTCATCGTAAACTCTACAAAAACCAGTTAGAAAACTGATATTTATCGACTTTCATCGAAAAAAAAGCCGTCAAATTATTATGTTTTTGAGTCTCTTAATTTGCGTGATGATTGTCACCACAATCACATACTGTTGGTTAATCTCTTTCCAAAAGCCACTCACCTATATGCGCAGACGTTGCAAAAACGAGTTTGTAAACAAGAAGTACGGTGCTAGGTACGCACCCTGTCTCTTATACACATCTCCGAGCCCAC
>CAJXUL010000183.1 GCA_913060615.1 uncultured Gammaproteobacteria bacterium
GAGATAGGAGTCCGTCTCGTGGGCTCGGAGATGTGTATAAGAGACAGCGGTAAAGGTCATTGAGAATAATCGCAACCGTCCGTTCTTTTTGTATTTAGCCCAGTGGGGTGTGCACAACCCTTTGCAGGCAACTGCCGAAGATTATGCGGCTTTTGCGCACATTGAAGATCATCATTTACGTGTTTACGCGGGCATGATTCGGGCGCTAGATCGCAGTGTGGGCGAAGTGACCAAGGCGCTAGAGCGCAATGGCTTAGCTGAGAACACGCTGATTGTATTTACCAGTGACAATGGCGGCGCTGGATACATTGGGCTGCCAGATGTAAATAAACCCTTCCGCGGCTGGAAACTCACGCATTTTGAGGGCGGTACTCACGTACCGTTTATGGCCAAGTGGCCAGCACAAATTCAGCCTGGCGTTGTTGTATCCGATCCCATTCACCACGTGGACATTTTTCATACCTTGGCTGCTGCGGGAAATGCTCAAGTGCCCAGCGACCGCAAATTAGACGGTGTAGATTTACTGCCGTATATCAGCGGCGAAAAAGATCAGCCGCCCCACGAGACCTTGTTCTGGCGCGAAGGGCATCACCAAAGTGTGCTACACAATGGCTGGAAATTGATTCGGGCCAATCAAACAGATAAAGGCCCCAATGCACCGCAAAAGAAATGGTTGTTTCACTTGTCTAAAGACCCTACCGAGCAAACCAATTTAGCGATGGCAGAGACAGGCAAGGTTGCTGAGTTAGAGGATTTGTTGGCAGCACACAATGCAGAGCAGGCAGCGCCTGCGTGGCCCAGCGTTTTTGATGGTCCGCAAAGAATAGATAAAACGGGCATTGAACCCTATGCCAAAGATGACGAATATATCTACTGGCCGAATTAATAAAGTTGCTCGCAAGTAATAGTAGAGCGTTTGGCTGGTGACTAGGCGCGCAAACTGGCCCAGCAAATAGTCATCTACAGGCGGTTTTTAGGCCAGGCCTTGGCGAATTCTAGTTCGGTGATAACCGTGTTGTTGAAAATTTGGAGAATACAAAGTGGAAGTCAAAAACAGTGTCTATCCTAACGAGGCGCAAATGCAGGGTTTTATGCAACCCGGTCCTGACGGACCAATTTACATGGTCAACCTGCTCAAATATAAAGATGTAGCCGAGTATGAAGACGGCCGCAAAACTGGGCTTACCGGCCGGCAGGCATACGAGATTTATGCAGGTGCGGTAGCGGAACTTCTAGTTGAGTTCGGCGGTGGTGTGGTCTTCGGTGGTGAAGTCAGTCGCTTGATGTTAGGCGAGGTGGAAGATTTATGGGATGAAGTGGCCATTGCTATGTACCCATCGCGCAAGGCGATGCTGGAAATGATGATGAGCCCGACCATGCAAGAAATTGGTCAACATAGGGCTGCTGGTTTAGCGGGCCAGCTTAATATTGAAACCACAGCCATAGACATGGGCGCTCTGAAAAAGGCTTAATTACGCTTTTGAGTTAGTAGCTGAAGATGAGTGATGGCGTTGTAGGCGGTGAGAGCAATAAAGATGATGAGAGCGGCGAGCATTATGGCTTGCCCAATGCTTGGTTTGGTTGTGCCGATGAAACCCCGGACGAAGATTTTTATCTATCGCCGCGCTTGGTGGCGCATGTGGACGAGGATACATTAACTGCGCTAACCGAATTTTATCGTTCGTTTATTCCCCCCCAAAGTGATGTTGTTGATCTTATGTCGTCTTGGATCTCACATTTGCCTGCTGAATTACCGCTAGGTCGCGTGGCGGGTTTAGGTATGAATGCTGATGAACTGGTTGCCAACACCCAGCTCACCGAATGGGCAGTGCAGAACTTGAATGACCAGCCTACTTTGCCTTATGCCAGCGCCAGTTTTGATAGGGCATTAATAGTGGTTTCCATTCAATATTTGCGACGGCCTATTGATGTAATGCTGTCCGTGCACAATGTGCTGCGAGAGGGCGCTGAAATTGCCATTGCTATGTCACATAGAATATTTCCCACCAAGGCGATTGTCGCTTTTCAAAGTCTTTCCGTGGATGATCGAATGAATTTGGTGCGCTATTATTTGGAAAAAGCGGGGTTTCGAGAAATAGAATTGATAGATTGTTCGCCGCCTGACGCTGATCCGCTTTGGATTATTACCGGAAAGAAATAGCACTGATAAATAGCCCCTAGAAATAACACCGATTTATAACATCGCTTTACAACACCTATAAATAGCACCGATAAATAGCACCGACTTTAGGTATGTCCTTTCAGACCACCGAATTGTTGTCACAACCTGCTTTGAGATTCATTTATGATAGAGATCGTTCCACAAGCCCTGCGCAACATCCGCATTCGCAGCGAAATTATAAGCGCTAATGGTCTGCAGTTTGAGGTAGATGTTTGCGGCTCTGGTCAGCGTCTGGCGTTGTGCTTACATGGCTTTCCTGAGCACAGTTTTTCATGGCGGTTTCAATTACCCATGTTGGCTGATCTGGGCTTTAAAGCATGGGCACCCAACTTGCGCGGTTATGGCAATACGACCCGCCCGGAAGGTATGGAAGCCTACCGTATGGACGAGTTAATTGAAGATGTAGCCGGGCTTATTGAGGCCAGTGGCTGCAAGGAAACTGTACTCATCGCCCATGATTGGGGTGCTGTAATTGCTTGGCAATTTGCGTTGCGCAAGCGCTTGCCGCTGGCAAAGCTGATCATTTGCAATGTACCGCACCCTCAAGCGATGTCTGATGCATTCGGCTGGGAGCAATTGAAGAAGAGTTGGTATGTGCTGTTTTTTCAAATTCCTAAGTTGCCGGAAAAACTTTTGGGCAAAGATGGTGCGGCGGCAATTGGCCAGATGATGCGTGATACAGCGGTAGATAAGAGCAGGTTTCCCGCGGAAGTCGGGGAAGTATATCGGCGTAATGCAGCGGCCCCTGGTGCTTTAACTGCAATGCTCAATTATTACCGTGGCCTGTTACGACCGGGTAAAACCAACGGCAATGTAAGCCCCAAAACGCCCATTGATACGCCTACGCTGATGGTCTGGGGTGAGGATGATGTGGCATTATCTAAGTCAACCACGCTGACCACGCACAAGTACGTGAATAACTTTACTGTGCGTTATTTAAAGGGCGTGTCGCATTGGGTTCAGCAAGAGCAGCCAGAGGCTGTGAACGACATGATGTCTGCGTTCTTAACAGACCAGCCAGTACCGGAATATGCAAAAAACTAGACGCTAGCAAACGGGTTCAGTTGCGTGTCTAAAGCGCTGCCTAGAAGCGTTCATGGTAGCCAATGATAAGATTGGCATAACGCGCGTTGTAACATATTGGAATTAGGCGAGGGGTAAGCTATGAGCGCCGCTGAACACGTAACAGATTCATTAAACAAGATTGCCGAACTGGATTTAGATCTCACCCAGACGGTTTATCAAAAATACTTTACTCGCTGTCCCGCAGCCAGTGAGTTGATGCACTACTCAGACCCGCATATGCGCGGACGCATGTTGGAACAAACCTTTGGCCTAATCATGGACCCCTCCCTGCAAGGCGTGGATCAATATTTTCGCTGGGAGGTTGGCAACCACCTCATGGGCTACGGCGTGAGTAAAGACATGTACGCAGATTACTTGGAGACCATTCGAGATTGTGTGAAAGATGCTCTTCAAGATAAATGGCGACCCCACCACGAAAGTGGCTGGCAGCTACGGATTAAGTCTCTGTTGGATGAGCTGGCCCTGCTTAATTAGACCGCCAAAGTCGAAGGCCTAGGACGCTGATTTGAGCGCTGTTTACGAGTTAGCGAAAGCTCTTGAAATAGGCCTTTTTTGCTCCTTACGCCGCCCTCCTAAACTTAGACAAATTATTGATACAGCTCATTTTTTTGCGATTCCTAGAGTTTTTCCGGACAGTGCAATTTATTTGGTGTTATCCGAGGTCGGATTGATGTAAGTTTTGAGTGAGATTTCTTAGAGAGAGAGAGTAATGAACAGACTTATAGCCCTAGTGGGTGTTTTGGCTGTTGTCGTCCTTGGATATTTTGCAGTAACCAATGATACAGCTGGCCCAGACCCTCAGGATCAGGCCCAAATGAGCGAGGCATCAGCAACTGTTGAACCTACTTTAGGTTTTATTGACGATGAAAGAATTAAGAACGCAGAGTCCGAGCCAGGCAACTGGTTGTCTTTTGGACGCACCTATGAAGAGCAGCGGCATTCGCCTCTGACTCAAATCAACCGCGAATCCATAGAAGGTCTTGGCTTAGCTTGGTACAAAGATATGGGTACCAACAGAGCGCAAGAGGCGACGCCGATTGTGGTGGACGGCATTATGTTTTTCACCAGTTCATGGAGCCGGGTCTATGCCATTGATGCAAAGACCGGTGAAGAGCTGTGGATGTTTGACCCCAAAGTACCGGGTGAAGTAGCGCGTAAGGCTTGCTGTGACGTAGTTAACCGTGGTGTTGCCGTGTACAAGGGCCGAGTTTATGTAGGTAGCCTTGACGGCCGCTTGATCGCGCTTGATGCAGCCACCGGCGAAGAAGTCTGGGAAGTGGACACCATTATTGATCGCACCCGCTTTTACACGGTTACTGGCGCGCCTCGTGTCGCCAACGGCAAAGTCTTTATTGGTAATGGCGGCGCTGAATTTGGTGTGCGTGGTTACGTAACCGCATATGACGCCGAAACCGGTGAGCAAATGTGGCGCTTTTACACCGTTCCTGGTGATCCATCGCTACCGTTCGAACATCCAGAAATGGAAATGGCTGCGAAAACCTGGAAGGGCGGCAACTGGTGGGAGTTTGGCGGCGGCGGCACCGTTTGGAACACCATCGTATATGACCCCGATTTCAACAGCCTTTACATTGGCGTAGGTAACGGTTCTCCTTGGACGCGAATCATTCGTTCTCCCGGTGGCGGTGATAACCTCTTCCTATCTTCTATTGTTGCGCTGGACGCAGACACTGGCAAGATGAAGTGGTACTACCAGACAACGCCTGGCGACAACTGGGACTACACTGCGGTACAAGACATTGCGCTTGCGGATATGGAAGTAGACGGCGAGATGCGCAAGGTATTGTTGCAGGCGCCGAAGAATGGCTTCTTCTACGTATTAGACCGCACTGACGGCGAATTGCTACGGGCACACCCTTACGCAACGGTTACTTGGGCGTCTCATGTAGACATGGAAACTGGACGCCCTGTGGAAAATCCAGATATGGACTACACGGAAAAAGCCAAGTGGGTTCTACCCGGACCTTTGGGCGCGCATAACTGGCAGGCTATGTCTGTTGATGAAAAAGCGGGTGTTGTTTACATTCCAGCTCAAGACAACCCATTAATCTATGGTGTATCGGAGCAGTTGAAAAAAACTGGCATACTTAAGCACGAGCCTGGTCGTTGGAATACAGGGATTGAGTTTGGTCGTGTCACCAAGATGGTTGTGGATAATATTGCAGACCAGCCCACACCTAAGGGTTATCTGAAAGCATTTGATCCGCTCACAGGTAAAGATAAATGGTCTGTAGAAATTCCTCACTACTGGAATGGCGGCGTATTGTCTTCTGCTGGCGGCCTAGTATTCCAGGGCGATGCTTTGGGTATGTTAAAGGCTTATGACAAAGATACCGGCGAAGTAGTTTGGGAATTCAACACCTATACCTCAATGCTTGCGCCACCCATTACCTTTGAAATTGATGGCGTGCAATATCTATCTATTTTGACCGGTAGTGGCGGTGGTGACTTATTTGGTGGCGAGCCGCTACCACCAGTTGCAGAGCACGCTTCACTGACTTACAACAACTATGGGCGTTTGCTTGTGTTTAGCTTGGGTGGTACGGAATCAATTCCTATACCTTCAGTACGCGACCGTAGCATTCCTGCTCAAGTGGTTACGGCTTCCGTGAAAGACATTGCCGCTGGCGAGATTGTTTACAACGAAGTGTGCGCTGTTTGTCATGGCTTGGCTGTGCGCTCAGGTGGCTCTATTCCAGATCTGCGTCGTATGAGCGAAGGTACTCATGAGATCTTTAATCAGATTGTGCTAGAAGGACTGTTG
>CAJXUL010000184.1 GCA_913060615.1 uncultured Gammaproteobacteria bacterium
GGAGTCCGTCTCGTGGGCTCGGAGATGTGTATAAGAGACAGGAATATTGGTCGCAGCTGGGATTCGTTGCAGCGTTATTGGCGGAACATAGTCCAAAGTCTGCCCCATAGCTAGCTGGTAGCGCATACACTCCACCTTTTTACTGCGCGCCTGGCCACCAGCGGTGACTCTCTCGTCAGCAGTCGGGTCTAATTTCAATAGAGAATCTAATTGAATGGTAAAACCTAACTGGCGAGCATTCATTCGTAAGGCGGTTAGGCGCTTATCTTTGGCCGTTGGCATCAAGTAAAACAGTGGCCCCGCCGCCAAAATGAAAACACCGATAATAATAATCCAAGACATATTCGAATCTCACTGTTGTTAGGTCATCCCAACGGTTGTATGGTCTGGCAAACCCGAAAGGAGATTGCAATGTCAGCTTACCAAACCATCGTATTAGCGGTCGATCTTACAGAAGAATCGATTCAGGTCGCTCAGCGCGCATTAGACCTTGCTGGTGAGCACAGCCAGATTCACTTAGTACACGTAATTGAACCGCTCAGCCTCGCCTATGGCGGCGATGTGCCAATGGATATGTCTTCCGTACAAGAGCAAATTCAGGAGCAAGCCAAGTCTCATTTGAGCGAATTTGCCAACCAGCTGGCCGTGCCCAAAGACAATCAACATCTCATATTCGGCAGGCCAGAAGGTGAAATTCACCGAGTTGCGCAGGAATTTGACGCAGATCTAATTGTGGTTGGCAGCCATGGTCGTCACGGACTTGCACTACTGCTCGGTTCTACCGCAAATAGTGTGCTCCACGGAGCACCCTGCGACGTCCTTGCTGTTAGAGTGCGAGACCCCGAAGAGTAAATTTTAGAGCAAATCTCAGCGGCGGCAGATTACTTGAAGATGCCGCGCAACCTTCACATATTAGTAGTACGCATGATTGTTAACTTAAGATTTCCTGAGACTTTACGCTCGAAAAATAGCTTTGGCATTAAGACTTTATGAGGGGCAAACAAACACGATACGTGATTACGGCCCTAATGGGCGCAATCTGCGCCTTATCAGCATTCGCTGCTGCGGCAGAGCAAGGCAACTTATTTGAGCAGCGTGCCGCGTATCAATCCGCAGTTGAAAAATATTCCGCGGGTAGCACCACCGAGGCCAATCGACTAGCTGAGCGCCTTAAAGATTATCCACTCTACCCCTACCTGCAATACCACAAACTGCGAGTAAGACTAAATCACGTAAGTGGTAAATCAATGAGCCAGTTCGTGTCCGAATACTCTGAACTGCCAGTAAGCCCCTTAATATTGAATCGCTGGCTTAAAAAACAAGCAGCAAAGCGTCGCTGGAAAACGTTTCTCAAATACTATTCGGGCTCGGAAAATACTGCGCTACAGTGTTATTACCTGCGAGCACTTTATGCAACGGGACGCAAAACCGAAGCACTGGACCAAACTACGGCGTTATGGGTTTCGCCTACTTCACAACCCAAAGCTTGCGATCCTCTTTTCGCTGTTTGGCGAACTACCTCCCGATTTAATGAAGGCGTCGCTTGGCAACGCCTACATGCAGCAATCCAAGGTAACCAACGCACCCTCGCCCGCTACTTGCTGCGCTTCTTCTCAGGTCAACGTAAGAGCGCCGCGGACGCCTATTATTTGGTCCATACCCAACCAATTAAAGTCACACGCTACGCAAGCTTTCGGACAGACAATGAGATGTATCGCCAAGTTATCCAGCATGGCCTTCTTAAACTGAGCAAAAAACAGCCCGAAAAGAGTTTCCAAGCTTGGGGCAAATATCAACAAACGCATACGTTCAGCGCCACAACCAAGCGCAGTATTGACGAAAGAATTTTGGTCGGTCTTGGCTTAGCTGATCAATTTCCAGCAGAACAAATACGGGCCTCTATTCAATCACCTTATGCAATTGACGGACTCGCAGAGGCTGCTTTAAAGAATACTCGCTGGCATGAGTTAAAATATTGGGTGAGTCGTTTAGACGAATCAGAACGAGGTAAATTACGCTGGCAATATTGGTTAGCCAAGTCCCTTGAGATGACGTCTGACGAAAACACCATTGAGGCCCAACAAAGTAGGGAGATCTTTCTCAACCTTGCTCAAGAGCGGCAGTACTATGGTTTTCTCGCTGCGCAAAAGTTGGGCCAGCTGGGAAAACTCAATGCGCAACCAACAAGCCATGACGCTCAGCTTGTGGCACAAAAACTCGAAATGCGCAGTGATGTTTTGCGCGCTGTTGAGTTATTTGCCGTAGGCGACGATCTGAATGGACGCCGCGAATGGTACCAGGCGAAAAAAACCATGACGCCGGCAGAGTTGCAGCAGCTGGCTCACCTTGCGCAAAAAATGGGGCGCCTGTTTTTGGCGATTCAAACTGCCAATTCAGCTGAAGCGTTCGATGATTTAGCCCTTAGATTTCCACTCGCCTTCTCGCCGCTCTTTGATGAAGCGAGCCATAAAAATAATACGCCGTCTAGTCTCCTGAGAGCCATTGCTAGGCAGGAGTCGGCCTTTCAGCCCAGAGTTGTCTCCAGCGCTGGCGCTCAGGGACTTATGCAACTTATGCCAGGCACAGCAAAGCTCGCAGCGCGGCGCGCGCGGTTGCCCAAAGTGGCGCCAGGCGACCTTAAAACCCCAGCAAGAAATATTCCACTTGGCAGCTATCATTTAACTTGGCTGATTCAGCGTTACGGCGGCCAGCGGCCGTTGGCAATTGCTGCCTACAACGCAGGTGAGCACAGGGTAGATAGGTGGATAAACGATAGCGAAGATGTGTCAATAGATGTTTGGATTGAATCCATACCCTTTCGGGAAACGCGCAATTACGTTAAAAACGTACTCGCATTTAACGTGGTTTATGCTGGTCTTTTGGGTAGCCCGGTAGACATTCTGCGAGACGCAGAAAAAACCGTCCGGCGGCGTTAGGCGCAGCCGGAGCTAACACTGCCATATTGCAAAAATTTTTGCGCTAAACCGTGTTAACTACAAGCCTGCTAGTAAAAGCATCTCAACCAAAAGCACACGAGCCATGATCGATATTTGCGTTAACTTTCTTAATCGCCAATTGCAGGCAGATCCTGAAATGGTCCTCTCACGCGCAGAAGAATCTGGCGTTGAAGGTTTGGTGCTGTGTTCTACAGATTTGGCAATGGTGGCAGCAAATATTGCACTGTGTGAACTATTGGGTGCAGCAAAAAATCTACAATACCGCACCACTGCCGGCGTCCATCCTCACGACGCCAGTACTTGGGACCAGCATAGCCATGCGCAACTCATAAAACTCGCTAACAACCCTTTGGTTTGCGCCATCGGTGAATGTGGTTTGGACTTCAACCGCAACTACTCCACCCAAGAAGAGCAAATACGCGCTTTCCAAGGTCAGATAGAAGTGGCTATTGAGGTGAACAAGCCGCTATTTGTCCATGACCGCGAAAGCCAAGGTCAAGTATTAAGCATGCTAACAAGGCCGAACCTGCCGCCAGCGGTAATCCACTGCTTCACCGGTAGCGAAGATGATTTAAGGGGTTACCTCGAAGCAGGCTTCTATATTGGTATCACTGGGTGGATTTGTGACAAAAAGCGCGGCGAAGACCTACGTACCATGGTCAAGCAAATACCGCTAGACAAATTACTCGTAGAAACCGACGCGCCGTTTTTACGACCACAAAATGCACCATCAGACTTTGCCAGTAAACACGGTATCGCTGCCAAGTGGAAAAAACGTAATGAACCAGCATTACTTGCATGGGTTGTGGAGGAGGTAGCTCAACACCGGCAAGAAAGTGTTGCACAAATTGCTCAAGCCACAAGCAACAACGCAAAACAATTGTTTGGCTTTTAAAATGTTTAATGTCTAGCGCATAAGAAGGCAAACAAAAGGCAAGCAGGAGGCAAAATAAGAAAACACCTGCCAGCCGACCCCGCCGGCACTATTGGCAATTATTCTGTAGCCAAATTTGCAGCGTTGCCGCATCAATAGGCGCACCAAGCTCTGCATCCCCGACCTTCAGCACGGGTATCCTCTCACCATATTTTTCAACCAACGCATCATCTAATGCAATGTCTATAGTGTTTAGCGTAATGCCTTGCATAGCTGGAACAGTAAACAACATATCAAGCACCGTTTCACACAGAGCGCAGTGTTCGGTCATAAAAAGAGTCAGGCTAGCCATAATTATTTTTCAACACCCCGTTGTAGAATGCAGATGTTGCCACGGTCAATGTCCTAGGACCAGTTTTCAAGAATACAGCTGTCGCTAATCACAACAGCATGGCTCGCTGCAATAACGCGATAATCTTCGCGTTTGGTCAGATGTCATTATCCCTCGAGCAAGGTAATATCTCGCTATGTATTACGCACTTCGATTGACAGACAGCAACGACGAAAGATCTTACCCACTACCGCTAGATGGCCATGCAAAGTGGCAGTGCGTAAATGATTTGCTCAGTGATGCTGGGCGTCGGTGGCAAGCATCAATTGAGCTACCAACTACGCCGAGTGGGCATATTCTTGTCCCCAGTTTTTCTATGCTAGGCGAAAGCTATGAATACCAAGTGGCGCTAATAGACCGCAACACTCAGCGCACCAACCGGCTCAACCCGCTGTTAACGCCTGCTGACAATTTAGCCCAATGGCCAGAAAAGACTGCTGACCTTAATATTGTGAGCGAGCAAATAGATTGCTGGCATAGTGAAGCTGAGCTGACAAATGTAGCGCTGATCATCACGGTGCAATGTGAGCGCCCACCTGAAAAATATCTTTTTGCCATAAGCATTCGCCCGGTCACCCTTACCTGCAAATTCGCGCCAACTGAAAGCATTGTCCTAACCCAACCCTTGGCAATCAGCCAAATGACCGCAGAACCAAACTTGCGCAACCGCATCTGTTCCCCAACCTCTCTGGCTATGGTTCATGCCTCGTTAACCGGAAATATGGCTTTTACCGAAATCGTTGCAGGGTGCTACGACCCTGCTACAAAAGCGTATGGCAAATGGCCATTAGCAGTTTACCAGGCCAACAAACTCAACCTAGTGGGTGCGGTTGAAGCCCTGCCGTCTTGGCAGTGCGTGTCTCAGGTGCTGGCCAAACAATGGCTCATTGTATGCAGCATACGCTTCGCTACAGGCAGTCTTGAAGGCGCGCCGCTTGGGCAGTCAGCGGGTCATTTAGTCGTCCTCTACGGCATTGATGTAACTGACCCAGAGCAACCCCATGTCCTGGTAATGGATCCAGCCGGCAAAACCCAGGATGAGGTACAGCGACGTTACAAATTGGCAGAGTTTTCCAAAGCTTGGCTAGATCATCGAGGCGGCGCTTACATACTGAACAACGCTCCCCCTGAAGATTAATTACCCCATTATTAAAAAATTATTTTCGCAAAACTTCTGTCAACCATTTGTCAAAAAGGGGCCATACCCTCTAAACTTTGAACTGGAGTTAAATCTGACACATGGCTAAATATCCCATTGATGCAGCAATTTATTAGACACCTCGTACTCACCCTAGGTTTTGCCCTGCTAACGCTGGGTATCTTGGCGTGGCAGACAATTAATTTCGACTTGTCCGGATTGTTGTCGTTTACAGTTAACGGATCCATTCATCCAATTATTCCAACGGCTTTGGGCCTGGGCATCATTCCCGCAACTCTCTGGGAGATTTTGTTGCAGCAATTTAAGGACGACAATGGAAGTTGATACTGATGTATTTCTAAGAAGAGTATTAGCTAAGGACGAACTGGAGATTGTACGGCTAATGCGCGACAGCATAACGCTGCACCAACCTTGGATTCAGTCGCCCTCTTCATCACAACTGTTTAGACTTTATATGCAGCGAATTCTGTCTCTTATACACATCTCCGAGCCCACGAGACGGACTCCTATCTCG
>CAJXUL010000185.1 GCA_913060615.1 uncultured Gammaproteobacteria bacterium
CTCTATTCGTCGGCAGCGTCAGATGTGTATAAGAGACAGCCCATAACCAGACTCACAACTAGCTTTGGAGATGCCCTGCGAGAGGTGCGCAAAAGAGGTTTTCTTATTTTCATTTTATTACCGTGTGTAAATATCTTCCGACTGCCGTAGCATACCCTTAATTAAGAATAATTCGTCGGTAGTCACAAAAAAAATGAAGTTCATCCTCGATCTGCTGTTAGAAAAACGTCACCTCCTAGCACTTGTAACTTTGGCCTTGAGCATCACAGTCGCAGTCGGTCTGGGCGCCACCAGAATGGTTGCCACCAGCGAGTCACTACTTAGCGATAACGACCCCTTCAAATTAGAAGTCGAAATGGCTCAGGAAGACTTTCCGCCCACTACCGGGGTGCTTTTTGCCTTCGAAGCAGAGGACGTTTTCGCCCTCGAGTCTTTGCAGGCAATGGAGGCACTAACTCAGCGTTACTCAGAAGTGAAGTCTGCCATCGCAGTAAGGTCGCTGTTAAACCAACGCCTCAATGACTCTGATCAAAAAACCTATGGCAGAGATTATCTGGTACCAGAACTTACTGGGTTAACAGACAGCGACGCGGCAGCCATCCGAGAAATTGCCCTGAATGACGAGGACATTGTAAAAAACTCGCTGTCTAAAGCAGGCGATATGGCGCTGGCTAATATTCGCTACAAAAATGCCGAAGATGACCAAGCAACCCGCTTGGAGATTGCTCGTTCAGTAATCACCCTAAGGGACTCCTTACGTGAAGAATTCCCAAACGTAGACATTTACGTGCTTGGCCGCCTGATGTTTGAATTAGATGGCATCAATGCGCGGACGAAAGACAATCAAGTACTGCTCCCCCTAGTACTCATAGTCGGCATATTGCTGCTTTGGTTTTGCCTGCGCTCACTGTCCTTTTCCATCACTCTAATGGCCATGGCAGCGCTGTCATTTGCGGCAACAATGGGTACCTATGGTTGGCTGGATATTGCGTTCAATCAAATCTCTACCCTTGGCCCCTTGGTGGTTATTGTCATAGCCATAGCAGATGGCATTCACGTGTTGTCAATTTACGCCCAAGGTTTGCACAAAGGCATGGTTAAAATGGACGCAATGCGCGAAAGCCTGCGAGTCAATATTCAGCCCATTACCCTGGCAACAGTGACCACTGCCATGGGCTTTCTTAGCCTCAACTACAGCTCTTCTCCTGGTATTTATGGCTTCGGCAACATCATCGCCATCGGCGTAATTTGGGCATACGTTGTGACGCTGGCTATTCTGCCAGCCTTGGTCCTACTGCTACCTACAAACAAAATACCTCAACCGCTGGGTATCGCTGGATTCATCCGCGCTGTGATTAAAATTGTCACCACAAGAGGCAACGTACTTTTTTGGGGCAGCGCGGTCATCATTGTGGTTACCCTCGGTCTGCTCCCACTTAACAAACTAGACTTTAACCGCTTCACCTTTATTGACGAAGAATCAGATGCCCATCATGTACTAACAGCATTAAGCGAAAAAATTGGCAACGACCAAGCACTGGCCTACAGCATAGACAGCGGCGAGTACTACGGCATCACCCAACCAGAATTTCTGCAGCAGGTTGAAGCATTATCAGTTTGGTTAGAGGCACAACCAGAAGCGAGTTTTGTGACCAGTTATACCGACTACTTACGCTCGCGCAACAAGTCCGACAACGACGATGACGAGGCCTTCGAAATACTCCCAGATGACCAACTGCAAATAATCGACTACCTAGTGGGCTATCAACTCGTACAAGAAATTGAGCCTAGTTTGCAGCCTATATTTAATGCCGACTATTCAGCGGTGAGATTGGTGATTGCAACGTCAAACCTTTCTAACAAGCAATTACTCGATTTCAACGATCGTATTGATGCTTGGATAGCCGCCAATGTGAAGAAAGAATATAAAGTACTCCACGGCGACAACAGCATCCTCTATGTACGCCTAGACAGACGCATTACTGAGGAGCTGATACAGGGTTTTATGCTGAGTTTTTTACTCATCACCATTACCATGATTGTTGGCCTTAAAAGTTTGCGCTATGGACTGTTGAGTATCATGCCCAATCTTTTCCCAGCCACCGTTGTATTTGGTGTATGGGGATTACTTGTCGGCGAACTCAGCCCCTATATTCTAATGTTGTTTTCAATCAGCATTGGTTTGGTTGTGGACGATTCAGTACACATACTGAGTAAATACATCAGCGGCAAAGAAGACGGCATGTCACCTGAAGGCGCCGCCGTTTACTCGCTAGACAGAGCAGGTTCAGCGATTACCATCACCACGTTAAGTCTAGCCTTAGGCACCTTCATTTTAGTTTTCTCATCTACGCCTTACTTCCAAAGCGTAGCGTCACTGCTCACCCCAATCATCATCGTTGCATGGGCCTTAGACTTATTCTTTTTGCCGCCCTTATTGATAAAATTCGACAGATGGATGGACCGCAACAAAGACACTAAAACCCCGGTTGAGGGCTAGAACAGAGTTTGCTTTGCGCTTGGGCAAAGCCTTTAAAGTCAGGGCAAAACTTCGCAAAGCAATTTGCGAGACAATTTAAGAGACAATGGTAAAGTAAGTTTTTTGCTGGAATCTCGGACATGAAAAAACCGCACACAACACCTAGCCCTAATAGGCAGCCAACACCCGCGGCACATTGGCCAACGCCGCCGACACCGCCGGCTGGCAGTCCAAACATTGTCCTCATGATGCTGGACGATGTGGGTTTCGCAGACTTTGGTTGCTACGGCTCCGAGATAGACACGCCAGCCATAGACGCCGTTGCCAGCGCAGGCGTGCGTTACAGTGGCTTTCACACAACAGCCATGTGCTCCACCACTCGCGCTGCCCTGCTCACCGGCCGCAATCATCACGCCGTTGGCGTAGGTTGTCTGGCCAACTTCGACAGCGGCTACCCAGGCTACCGCGGCAAAATATCCGCCGACGCGCCAACCTTAGCTGAGACTTTACGTGATGTGGGCTACCGCAATTACATGGTCGGCAAATGGCATGTCACCCCGCTCACGGAAACAGGACCCACTGGACCGTTTGATGGCTGGCCACTGGGCCGAGGGTTCGACCGCTTCTACGGCTTTTTAGACGCCGAGACGGATCAATACTCGCCAGAACTGGTGCGCGACAACAGCCACATTACAGCGCCCGGCAACTACGAAAGCGGTTACCACCTAACCGAAGATTTATTTGACCAAGCCATTGGCTACGTTAAAGGACACATCGCGGTGTCGCCGCAAATCCCATGGTTCATGATGGTCACCCCAGGCGCATGTCACGCCCCGCACCAAGCACCCAAAGACCTTATAGACAAGTACGACAAAGTCTTTGCCAAAGGTTGGGACGCCACACGAGCAGATCGCCTGGCCCGGCAAATTGAGCAAGGCATAGTGCCTAAAGGCACAGTACTGCCGCCAAGAAACGATTCCGTTAGCGCTTGGGAGAAACACAGCAAAGACGAGCGGCGAGTGTTTTCACGCTTGGCCGGCGCATACGGCGCTATGCTGGAACATACAGATCAGCAGCTCGGGCGTTTAATGGCTTTTCTAGAACAAGCTGATTTACTCGAAAATACGCTGGTACTACTGCTGTCTGACAATGGCGCAAGCCAAGAAGGCGGACCAAACGGTTTTGTCAACGCCATGGGCCCATACAACCTACAACCAGAATCAATGGCGCAAAAACTCACGCGCATAGATGATATTGGCGGCCCTGACACCCACAGCAACTTTCCTTGGGGCTGGGCAATGGCGTCCAACACGCCACTCAAACGTTATAAACAAAACACCCACGGCGGCGGAATACGCGACCCGTTGGTAATGTCTTGGCCAGCAAAAATCCCCACCGACGGCAGCATCCGTGACCAGTTTTGCCACGTCAGCGACCTCAACCCGACCATCCTTGATTTAATTAATGTCAAAGTGGCCAAAACAGAGGGTGTGGGCACTCAGGGCACAAGCTTCGCAAGCAGCTTGACCGACCCCAAAGCAGATACAGGCAAAACCACTCAATATTTTGAAATGTTTGGTCACCGCGGAATAGTGCACAACGGTTGGAAAGCTGTTGCCTACCACCCACCGGGCAGTGCCTTTGAGGGGGACGTGTGGGAACTGTACAACCTAGATGCAGACTTTAACGAAACTCACGACTTAGCAGATGCGCACCCTGAACGGTTGGCCGAGATGCAAGCTATTTGGTGGCAAGAAGCCGAAGCCAATCAAGTACTGCCACTGGACGATCGCTTTGCGCCCCGCTTTGCAGAAAATGCAGAGCGACACCGCGGCGGCCGCACCCACTACACCTTTTGGCCCGGCATGGGCCACTTGCCTAGTGAGGTTGCCCCAGACCTGCGCAGCCGCAGCTATACCATTAGCGCAACAGTAGACTTGGCATCAGCCACCGAACAAGGCGTACTCATCGCACATGGCGACGCCACTGGCGGTTACTCACTGTACTTAGAAAATGGCTACCTCATGCACGACCTCAATATCGGTGGCAACCACCAGCTATTGAAATCCGCGCAGCCGTTAACCCCTGGACCCCATGAACTGTCCTTGCGCATGCGACGCAGCAAAAATGCAGACAATAGTGTTAATGGCAGGGCTACTTTATTAGTAGACGACAAGGAAGTTGCATCTATGCAAACGGACTTCATCTTCTCGCTGATGATTTCTTGGTCTGGACTAGACGTCAGTTTTGATCGAGGTACAACTGTGGGCAACTACCCCTCACCGTTCAACTTCACTGGCACTTTGCTCAAAGTCACAGTAGACCTAGACGATGACCAAGACCTAGACCACGAAGCAGTCGGCCATATAGAAATGGCGAAGGAGTAAGTTTGGTCTTGCTCAAAGAAGACAAGCGCAAACGGCAAGCACGGAACGACAAGCACAAAAAAGCCCGCAAATTGCGGGCTTTTTAACACGTAAAGCCATTCCTTTAAAATATAGCCAACGGATTCAACGGCGAGCCACTTGCACCCGCCACACTAAGTGGCGCAGCCACCAGCATAAACACAGGACGCTTTTCCTTATTCACTTGAGCAGTCAAAGCGGCAAGATCCAAGTTATCGAAGATCGGCATACCTAAGCCAATAATCAACAGTTCGTGAGTTGGATTAAAACGTTGCCCTACACCAGAAGGCATAACGTCGGTAACACCATCACAGCCAATCACCGCTACATCTCGCTCTTTAAGAAATTTGGCTGTTGATGCGTGCAAGCCTGCGGCGGCTTCTACAAAGTTCCATGGCTCTCTATCCGCCACGGCTTCCCAACGCCCGGTACGCACAATCAACGCATCCCCAGAACCTATTTTAACGCCGCTAGCCTTCTCCCAAGCCAAGAAGTCCTCCGTAGTAATCACCCTACCCGGCTGCAAATAGTCCACGCCAAAGAATGCGGGGAAATCTACCAACACCCCTCTGGTAACAATACCTTCACGCGCAATATTCTCTATACCCAGATTAGCAAAGCCATTTTCATCTTGCTCAAAAACAAAGCCGTTATACATTTTGCCTTGGTAGGCGAAGTGATTAATAGCGTCCAAATGCGAGTGAGCAAAACCATGGTAGTCAATCTCAAACACATCCCCCGCGGCTTGAGGCATTGCCGAAGGGTCGATCCCAAACACGGGTTCTGAAGGAAAAATAAACGGCGTATGCTTAAACGGTTTTTCGTTTACATGATCGCCAACCTTGTTCATTGGCAATGCCAGAGAGATAGAAACACCTGAGCGAACCAATGCAGCAGCCTGAGCTTTCTTTGCCGCAGTGATCAGATTCAATGTACCCAGCCTGTCTCTTATACACATCTCCGAGCCCACGAGACGGACTCCTATCTCGTA
>CAJXUL010000186.1 GCA_913060615.1 uncultured Gammaproteobacteria bacterium
AGATAGGAGTCCGTCTCGTGGGCTCGGAGATGTGTATAAGAGACAGGAGACGGGGTTGCCCTACTCTCTATCCCGAAGTAAATACTCTAATTCCTCCAGTAACTAAGCTAACTCAGAAAGTTAATATTCAAACGGTTCATCCGGTAAAACTAGGTTGTTAACGAAGGATAATAGATACGTTGGCTATTACTTAGTTAGCGATGATGACGGTATTAATTTCTTTAATTCTGATGGGAAAAGGATTGCCTTCAATCCCAATTTGGATGAAACACAAAGTTTGTTCCATTCAACAAAATCAAAATGGTGTGGAGCTTTCGGTTCTTTTAGTGGAGAGCGAGCAATAGGTTTGGTGTCCAATTGTTATTACAGGTTTGCCGAGTGAGGGGCGAACACCAAAAGGAAATAATGTTCACTGTTTCACAACACTCCGTTACTGTAGAGGGGTCGCTCTACTAGGTTGAGTTACCTCTCAACCTAGCGCAGTCTTTTTCCAGTAGCGACGAGTATATTGGGCTGGCATAATTTATGCTCTCCGCAATATTGGCCGTTGTACGTGCAACATGCCAACCATGAAGAGAGTAATCACGTTAGCAAACAACGCCGATTCTCTGTTGATCAGCAACATCAGTGGGAGGGTAGCCACCATCAAATTTGAATTTTCCCAACTCCGAGCACCAATCATCCAAGCGCCTATGGCCGGCGGTCTGAATACACCATTACTGGCGAGCGCGGTGTGCAATGCTGGCGGCGTTGGAAGTTTTGGCTTTGCCTACACAAGTGCGGAAAAAATCTCTCAGGATTTGTTGGACACCAAGGTCCTGACAGCAGGTCCGGTTAACGCCAATTTCTTTATTTTTCAGCCCGTGGAAATGCCGAGCAAGCAGGTAATTGCCGATGCTGTTACAGCGCTATCCGGCTTTTCTCTTGACGACGACTACGCGCTAACAATACCGGCACCGCCGTTTTTCCCGGATATCACCCAACAATTGGAAGCAATTTGGGCACTGCCGCCGGCTATTCTTACGTTTCACTTCGGCATCCCATCGCCAGCTATTATTCAGGCGGCGCATTCTCGAAACATCAGTGTCGGCATTACCGCAACCAACGTGGAAGAAGCCTTAGCCATTGTAAAGTCTGGGGCTGATTTCATCGTTGCTCAGGGTGTTGAGGCTGGTGGTCATCGGGGAACGTTTAACGCGGTTGGTGAAGACAGCGAATTGCCCACTGAACAATTAGTGCGAGATTTGGTCAAAGCGACCCCCCTCCCCGTTGTCGCGGCTGGTGGCATAATGAGTGGTCAAGATATCAATAGGGTCTTGGATTTAGGTGCCGTGGCTGCGCAGATGGGCACTGGGTTTTTGTGTTGCGATGAGGCGGGTACCCCGCCAAGTTACCGCGCAATGTTGCTTAGTGATGAAGCGCGGTCCGCGCAATTTACGCGTGGGTTTTCAGGGCGTCGAGCTCAAGGTATCAGTAATCGCTTTATGGCGTTTATGGACAACAAACCGACACTGCCCTTTCCTATTCAAAATAGCCTAACGGGCCCTATTCGAAAGATCGCCGCTAGGAGCGGTAACGTAGAGTTTCAAAGTCTGTGGGCAGGTCGTAGCTATGCGAAAACCCGCGCAATGCCAGTGAAACGATTAATGCAGGTTTTACGTGAAGAGATGAACGACGATCGGTAACTAGACAAATAGACGGGTATCAACGGATTTATTTTAATCGCTGAAGACTACTGGCACTTTAAGGTCGGCTCTTCGGCGAAGGTAAGATTGAAGGTACGCAGCGACCGAACGGTCTAGTGTTTTTCGAATGTTCTTCAGAGAACTTTTAGCCTGGTTAAAGCGTGCTTGGTGCCATTTGGCGAGAGATAAGTATTGTGTATCTTAAGTTGAGTCTTCAGCGCCCTCGGCGTTCTCAGCGCCCTCGGCGTTCTCAGCGTTCTCAGCGCTCTCATCATCCAAGTCTAGATCTTCTGCATCGTCGTCGTCGCCAAATAAAAATTGCAGAGGACTAATGGGGTGATCTAACTCCAACATTTCGGTTATCTCATTTGCTATTCCAGTAGCCAATTCAATAACTCTTTCTTTGTTCATTACATCCTGTTGGTACTTTGAGCCTAGCGCAAAAATTTGGTTGGTATAACTTTGAGGTAGGTATACCCAAACTTTGCCGCCCATGGTCCTGACTTCTTTATACGCGCTGGTAGAGGGTTGGGGTGGAATAGGTCTACCCTGGCTTTGGGCGTGCGTGGCTGCCTCTATATATTCAGTGGTTTTCCTGGCGCCTTCGATAAAGGTCAGGTTAATAAACGCATTGCATCGATTACCCAAGACAGACTTAGTTTTTCGTGCATCCCTTGAATTATTTGAATGATTCACTCCGCTGTCATAAAAAGCTTTAGCCTTTTGTTGCTCGCGCGAATCCTTCATACCTTTGAATAGACCCATTTTTTCGATGCTCTAATAAGTAATCTGCACAGCAGAATCGTACAGTATAACAATAACTTGGCTTACAAAGTTAGCCTTGGAATGGCGTGTTAAGGCTGTTTAAACAAGCACTTTAATCGGGCGTGTTAACTCATTAATCCACGAAGTTTTTTTGCAGTTTCGGAAATTATCTGACTAACCCTTGATTCGCTTACATTCAAAATAGCGCCAATCTCTTTTAGGTTCATTTCTTCTTGGTAATAAAGAGCTAAAACCATTTTTGCTCTTTCTGGCAACTGTTCTACAGAATCCGCCAAGGTTTTAATCATTTGCTCTTTTTCGAGGCTTTCATCGGGCCCGTCCGCTACCTGACTGAACTCTTCATATTGATTGGGTGTCGCATCGCTGCTGACGATATCTACGCCTTCCGCAATAATTCGTTCTTTTTCGTAAGTGGCCACATCCTTATTGAGGAATTTAGCTACCTCAGTACTCTTTGGCGGCCGACCAAATTCTCGGCTCAACGAGGTTACCGCGCGATCTTGCTCTCGCTTAATGGTAATAGCAGAACGAGTGGAATAAGAAATGCGCCTCACTTCGTCGAGCATCGCGCCTCTAATTCTAGTTTTTGCAAACAGCTCAAACTCAATACCCCGAGAAGGCTCAAAGGATTTTTGCGCATGGATCAAACCCTCCATGCCAGCTTGAATGAGGTCATCGGTGGCAATGCTCGATGGCAAACGTGTGCGCAAATGGTAGGCGATACGTTTTACCAACGTATAGTGCTGGCCGATAGAGATGACTGTATCTGCTTGTTGCTCTGAATATGCGTCAATATCAGACATAGGACTAAACCGGTTAGTTAACCTTTTCCGCTGAACCTGCGGAGAATTTCGACGAACCCAACAACGCTATTAGCGATTTAGCAAAGCCTTTGAAATTTGCCGCAGCTCGGCTACTTGGGTGATCATTAAGTAGGCTCTCACGTCGTCGGATGATTTGCGACAGCAAGTCGTCTTGAACAACGGAGTATAAGTAGTTAACGGGTTCTTCAAGAAACTGCATGCAAACACGATTCATTTTATTGAAAAGATTATTCCCAGAGTCTTGAGACACAACTTTGTTTGGAATCACAAAAAGTGTTTCCAGGCGGTCTTTGCGGCTTTCTAGCTTGATTAACCCATAGGCGTCCGCAATAGAGGCCGGTTCGTCTTGCAGAATCACCAATCGCGCATCGCAGGCATCTAAAAAACTCATATTGGAGCTAGATAAACCGGCAGCAGAATCGATGATTAACATGTCTAAATCTGGATACGTTTGTAAAATTTGCTCAACCAACGATTTAGCCTGCATAGCAGTAATATTTGCTAGAGATTCGTTACCTGAGGCACCAGGTATTAGCAGCAGGCCGTCGTTATTGGTGACGCTTACTTCTTCGACACTCTTTTCACCACTGAACACGTGGCTGACATTAAACGGGGCGTTAATACCCAAAATAATCTGTGAGTTGGCCAGGCCAAGGTCGGCATCTAGCAGGGCAACTTTGCGATTCTCACCACAAAGGGCCAAAGCCAGATTTACAGCGATTGTAGTTTTGCCCACACCGCCTTTGCCGCTGGCAATACCAATTACTGATGTTGTATTAGTTGATTCAGACATTTTTTTCGCAAAGGCCCGGATTTATTATTGTGGCGACTTTTATACTAGTCATCTTATTAACTGCTATGTTCCTGGTTCCATTCACTAGGCGCACATCCTGTAACGCAATCGACCTGTGCACCTACCACCTCCAACGCGCTAATCAGCGATTCGAAATCTGGCACTAAATCTAGCCGAGTCAGAACTATAGAGGATACTAGCCAAGGCGCGCGCTGTCTCAAATTTTCGAGTATAAGCAGCGAGTTATCCGCAGGAAAACAGACATGTGGCGTCAAAGAATTTTGGCTCACTAAGCTAAACAAGGACTCATCATCGATTAGCTGATCAGCATGGCTGTCGATAAAGATATTATGAGTCGGACCATAGGTTTCTAGGAGCTTTGCTAGAACTTGGTTGTCTGCTGCATGAAAATACGCAATGTTAAGCTTTTGTGCCTGTCGACTAAGCGCCGGCCAATGTTCATCTTGTGTGTTGGCCGAACTTGGTTGCGCCAGCGTAATTAACGCCATGGGCCTGCTTGGTGTCTCTGCGGCTGTAGCTGCTTTAGCCAAATTATCTGCAATTTGCATGATACAGTTGGTTTTGCCGCTGCCCGGAAGGCCGAGAAAAAGGTGCGCGCCTTGCCAGTCTCTTTGTTGTCCTGGACAGAGCTTATTGAGGCGCTGGATTTGCTCTAATACATTTTGAAATTGGTCTTCACCGCGTTTTTGAATCAAACGATTAAATGAAGAAATAGCCGCCCTAGCTCTATCAATAGGCTCATTGGCAGTTGATTGATGCTGTAGTGTTTCGCGTAAGTCTGAGAATTCCGACTGAATAGTCTGCATCAACTGGCGCATCTCACTCATTGAGGTCTCAGACTCACGGCTAGGTGTAGAGGCATTAGTCTGAGTTCCAGGTCTAAGTTCAGGTCTAAGTTCTGGACGAAGCTCTACGTTAGCTTCGTTGGTTGCCGTCTCTGCTGTTGAAGTACGCAGCGCGCTACCCAACTGATTAGAAAAGCTGTCTTTAGCCAATTTTGCAAAATCGTCGTACGCCGGAGCAGAAGGCTTGTCAGCGATGTGATCCGCAGCATTCCCAGCAAAAGAGTCTTTGACTTCAGATTTCGCCGCAGCCTTGGAGAGCATATTAACTACCGCCGCCGCAGAGGTAGGCTCTGGCGTTTCTTCAGGAGCAATCTCAACGGCGCAAATCATCTCGGTCTTGTTACCGATACGGTTTGTGCTAATTATTAAAGCCTCTTCCCCACAACTGGCCCTCACCTGCTCCATGGCAGATTTAGTGTCGGCGGCTACAAATCGTTTTAGTTCCATAATTTACTCTCGCAAGGATTACTCTTGCTCAATCTCTCGTCGGTTAACTTCAATAGATGAGACCACGCGAATGGGCTGATCATCAGGGATTTCTGTATAGCAAAGTACTGTTAGGTCTTTCGAAGATCTGCGCAGCAGGCGAGCTAGCCATGGTCGAAGTAGCGGCGAAACTACCAATACCGCGGGTAACTCTTGCTGTTCTAGCTCTTCAATTGTGTCCCTAACAGACTTGAAAAAACTTTCAGCTAAAGATGGCTCTAAGGCAATTTCGTCGTAACTGTTGGCTCGGCTGACCAAGTCGCTCATTAACTGCTCTAGTTCTGGATCAAGGGTCATTACGGCCAGTTCTTCGTCGGATTCGATGATCTCTTGGACGATTAGGCGCCCAAGTTTTGGCCGAACTAGGGCTGCAAGTTGGTTCTGTCTCTTATACACATCTCCGAGCCCACGAGACGGACT
>CAJXUL010000187.1 GCA_913060615.1 uncultured Gammaproteobacteria bacterium
GAGACAGGTTAGACAAAGTGCGTAATGCGCATGTGGCTTTTCTCAAATTAGCCATTTTCTCTAACAAATTTAGACGGTTGATTTGTATGAACCATTTGTCCGGCTCTTTTAAGGCCCTTTTTTTTAAGGCCCTTTTTGCCATAGCGCTTGCCAGTTTTGTCCAGCCTGCGTTTGCCTCCAACGACGATGGAGGCCAGGGAGATATTGCTTACTCCCATATTTCAATCTTTGGTCACGTAGGCGAAGGTGTGTTAGATGCGGATTTTAAGGGCGGTATCGTTAGAGGCAGCTACGCTGTCGGGGATCACTTTTTTGTCCTCGGAGATTATGCCGCTCAGCGCACAGACGACGCAATTGTCCTCGGGCCGTTGTCAGATAAAGTGACCACAGAGCAGGGCCACCTTGGTGTTGGTTTTCATACACCCATTGCGGCTAAGACTGATTTCGTTGTTTCGTCTCAATACGCAGTGGCGATAATAGAACTTTTCGGCGAGTCAATTACCTCGGAAGGCGTGTTGATTGATGTGGGTGTGCGCACACGAATTATAGATCGTTGGGAGTTTGCGCTAGGCGCCAATTATTCTAACCAGGTGGATCAAGGGGAATTTGGTTATTCCCTGAGTGGTCGGTTCTATGCAACGCCAAAGTTTTCCCTGGGTTTAAATTTTGAATCAGTGTTTGATGTTGAAGCCTACGGGGCATTGTTGCGTTACGACTTTTAGATAGCACTCCAAAACAGCAAGCGGCCCACTGTAAGAACAAAACTGTAAGAACAAAACTGCAAAAACATAACTAAAAAACAAAAGTATAAAAATGAAAATAGCTAAATGATTTGATTAGGCCTCGTGCTAGGGGTTATCCGAGCACCCCTCAATAAGTCTATTTCAACTCACCCGCCCCTGTACGTCGGCGTGCGTCCGAGTTTTGTATTCATTTCCTCACCCTTCTTTACAAGCTATTGTTTGAAGTTCTCGCTGTAATGGTTAAGCTAATAGCAAGCTATGGAGAGAGCGTAACGCGTGCGTCCGTGCCTGTAAAAATCAGCAAAACTAAACAAAACTAAGCAAAGCTAATGTAGCGCAAGGCAAGTTGCCATCCTGAACCAATGATTAATTGCTTGCCAGCCAAGAGGTGGCCATAAGCGGTTGTACCAGTTTCAGCAAACTTTGAACAAACTTTGAAAAATTTTAGACAAAAGAGGAATGTACAGTGAGTAACAGAACCAAGTTCTATATCAACGGCGAGTGGGTTGAACCTACCACAAGCGAAACCATCGATGTGATCAATCCAGCAACAGAGCAATCTATTGGCCAAGTGGCTATGGGCGGCGCCGCTGACGTAGACAAAGCTGTAGCAGCTGCTAAAGCGGCGTTTGAAACATTTTCTCAAACTACCAAAGAAGAGCGTATCGCCCTTTTGGAAGCAATTGTTGCCAAGTATGTTGAGCGTATGGGCGACGTTGCCGCTGCGATCAGTGAAGAAATGGGCGCGCCACTTGGCTTAGCCAATAAAGCACAGGCTCCCGCCGGTGCTGGTCATTTTATGACCACTATCAAAGTGCTTAAAGAATACGAATTTGAAGAGGACATCGGCACTTCGCACATCATCAAAGAGGCAGCTGGGGTGTGTGGTTTCATTACACCTTGGAACTGGCCGATTAATCAGATTGCCTGCAAAGTAGCGCCAGCGATTGCTGCAGGTTGCACAATGGTACTTAAGCCCTCAGAAGTTGCGCCATACAACGCTATTTTGTTCGCTGAAATTTTAGATGCTGCAGGCGTTCCAGCTGGCGTATTTAACCTTGTAAACGGTGACGGCCCGGTAGTTGGTGGAACGCTTTCAGCGCACCCCGACGTAGACATGATGTCTTTTACTGGTTCAACTCGTGCTGGTGTAGAAGTTGCTAAAAACGCAGCACCTACCGTTAAGCGCGTAGCTCAAGAATTGGGTGGCAAGTCAGCCAATATCATTCTTGATGATGCCGATTTCGGCAAAGCAATTTCTCGTGATGTATTCGGCTTGGTGACTAACTCTGGTCAAAGCTGTAATGCACCCACACGCATGTTAGTGCCTATGTCACGTATGGATGAAGCAGCTGCTGTTGCTAAAGCCGCCGCTGAGAAAGTTAAAGTTGGCGATCCAAATGCAGAAGACACCATGATTGGACCGGTTGTTTCTGAAGTTCAGTACAACAAGATTCAAGCTCTGATTCAGGCGGGTATTGATGAAGGCGCGCGCCTAGAAACTGGCGGAACAGGTCGTCCAGATGGCCTAAATGCCGGCTTCTATATCAAGCCTACGGTTTTCTCCCACGTAACTAATGACATGACCATTGCGCAAGAAGAAATTTTTGGGCCGGTGCTAACCATGATTGGTTATGAAGACGACGAAGACGCTATTCGTATTGCTAACGACACGGTGTATGGGCTGAGCGGATATATTTCTTCCGAAAACTCAGATCGCGCCAAGAACATTGCGCGTAAAATCCGTACCGGAAACATTCATTTAAATGGTGCACCGGCTGATCAAAATGCACCTTTTGGTGGCTACAAGCAGTCCGGTAACGGCCGTGAGTGGGGTCGCTATGGTTTGGAAGAATTCCTCGAAACTAAAGCGATCATGGGTTACACCCCTAAGAGCTAATAGGCACTTCGAAGAAGTTCTTCGCAGAAATCGTTCACAGAAGTGTTTGAAAGAAGTGCTGGGAAAGCATCCTTAAATAGGACGCCTACTAGGCTCTTTCATTTGAAAGCCCTCGCTTGTTAGCGGGGGTTTTTCGTTTCTAAGCCAGTATTTTTTAGCCGTTCAACGAGCTACCGACTGATTTTTTGGTTGATTTTGGTAGTATGCTCAGTGCCGCTTAAGCCTCGAAAGTTTAAGCTTTTACAGCAGGTTTTTTGCAGCCGGAGTTTTTTCGCGTTAAAGCCTTTTGCATGAGCCTTTTGAATAGGAGGGTAGGGCAATCTTCAACAGTTTAAGGTTTTGTTATGAATAGCCTGCACAGCCTGCACAGCCTGCAAAGCCTTCAGGGCCTCAAAGTTATTTCTCTTGAACAAGCAGTAGCTGCGCCATTGTGCACTCAACGGCTAGTTCAGGCCGGTGCCGAGGTCATTAAGATTGAGCGTCCTCAGGGCGATTTCGCTCGCTATTACGATACGGCAGTGGCTGGCCAGAGCTCATATTTTGTTTGGCTCAACGCCGGTAAAAAATCCGTGGTCTTGGACTTAAGCATTGATCAGGACAAGCAGTCGTTGCTGCAAATCATCAATAAATCAGACGTTTTGGTACAAAACTTAAAGCCAGGATCCTTGGCAGGTCTAGGTGTGGATCTTGATCTATTGCATGCTCAGTGCCCAGAATTTATCTCTATTTCAATATCTGGCTTCAGCCCAGATGGTCCCGGTTACAAGCGCAAAGCCTATGACCTGCTCATGCAGGCGGAGTCTGGTCTTGCGCAAATTACCGGTAGTGCGCAGGAGCCGGGAAGGGTGGGGGTGTCTATCGTGGATATCGCCACAGGGCAATTTGCCTATGAAGCCATTCTGCAGGCCCTGCTGCAACGTAGCGTTTCCTCAACAGGTGCAAAAGTAGATATTTCCATGTTCGATGCAGTATCCTATTGGCTGGCCGTGCCCTATTTGTTGGACCGTTATGGCGGCGCCGCACCCAAACGCGTTGGCCTTGCTCACCCAGGCATTTGTCCTTACGGCGTATTTGAAAGTGCCGACGGTGTAAGTTTTATCATGTCTATTCAAAACGAGCGTGAGTGGCTGCGGTTGTGTGATGTCGGCATTGAAACCCCCGAGCTGGCTGGGGATCCTCGTTGTGCAGACAATCCTACTCGGGTGGTAAACAGAGTATTTGTTGACGCTACAGTGCAATATGCTTTCGCTCAGTTGGATTACCAATCTCTAAGCCAGCGCTTAGATCTTGCCGATATAGCCTTTGCGCCAGTGAGCGACATTTCTGCGCTCAAAGAACACCCGGATTTTCATACCCAAACTGTGCGGGTGGGGGATCAAGATATTCAATTGCCTCGTTTGCCTGGGACCAATGGCGAGCAATTTGCGGTGGCTAAAGTGCCAACTCTTGGCGAGCACACAGAAGAGGTGCTCAAAAGCCTAAGTCAATGATGGGCGGCTTTATCATAGTTTGATGGGTTGGAAGGGATTTTATTTTGGCGCAAAATCCGGGATCAATTTTGCAGCTTTGGACAGTTATGGCTTACGACACAGACAACATTTTTGCTAAGATTTTACGCGGCGAAGCACCGGCTTTTAAGGTTTATGAAGACGAGTACTCCTTAGCCTTTATGGACGTGATGCCCCAAGTGGAAGGCCATACCTTGGTCATCCCCAAAGACCCCACAGAAAACTTACTCGATGCAGATCCAGTCATTCTCGGTCACACAATGGCTGCCGTGCAGCGCGTGTCAGCGGCGGTTAAACAAGCCTTTGCTGCGCCAGGCATCATGATTGCCCAGCTCAATGGCGCACCAGCAGGGCAAACTGTATTTCACCTGCATTTCCATATCTTGCCTCGTGCTGACGGTCTAGACATTGGTATGCACGCACGTGATATGGCGGATTTTGCCATATTGGAGACCCATGCACAGCGCGTACGCGCAGCCCTAGCATAAATATTTGGAGTAGATGGTATGAGCGGCGTTAAGGATAGGCTTGGAGCAGAAATTCAGGCCCTCTTGTCGGAAGACAAAGAGGAATGGGCGCAAGCTATAGACGATATTTTGGGTGAGTATGGCGAAGCAGGGGTGCGCGAAATTTTGCGCAGTCTGCAAGATCATGTGCTGAGTCTGAATATCCCTCTTGATGAAGCTACCCTAAATACCCCGTATCGCAACAGTATTGGCCCCGAGTCACAACCTGCTTATCCGGGTAATTTGGAACTCGAAGAACGTATTGAGAAAATCATTCGTTGGAACGCCATTGCTATGGTGTTGCAGGCTCAAGACAAAGGTATTGGTGTTGGCGGGCATATTGCCACTTATGCGTCTTGTGCCACCATGTTAGAAGTGGGCTTCAATCATTTCTTTCGTGGAGCAGGCTCGAATAATAATCGGGGCGCAGTAGATATGCTGCTGCCTCAACCTCATGCCGCGCCTGGCATTTATGCACGCGCATTTCTAGAGGGCAGACTGAGCGAAGCACAGCTTAAAAACTACCGCCAAGAATTAGGCCAGGGCGGTGGGTTGTCTTCTTATCCGCACCCACGCAGCATGCCGAACTTTTGGGAAGTGCCTAATGCATCTATGGGACTTTCAACCCCAGCAGCTATTTATCAGGCGCGGTTTGCCAAGTACTTAGAAAACCGCGGTCTTAAGGAAGCTGCCAGCGGCAAAGTCTGGTGTTTTATTGGTGATGGCGAATCTGATGAGCCGGAAGTGTTGGGCACCATAAGCATCGCCGCGCGCGAGAGATTAGATAATTTGGTCTTGGTGGTAAATTGCAATTTGCAAAGACTAGACGGTCCTGTTAGAGGTAATGGTAAGATAATACAAGAATTAGAGCGAGTATTTCGCGGTGCAGATTGGCAGGTGCTGAAGGTCATCTGGGGCAGCGGTTGGGATGCCTTGCTCAGCCGTGACAGTGAGGGCGTATTACAACGCCGCATGGACGAATGCTTAGACGGCGATTATCAAATGTATTCAGTGCTACCCGGCGATGTCCAGCGGGAGCATTGGGTTGAAGGTAATGCTGCGCTTGAGCAGATGATGAATACCCTCACCGATGAGGAAGTAAAAGCCATTAAGCGCGGTGGTCAAGATCAGAAGAAAATTTTTGCTGTCTCTTATACACATCTGACGCTGCCGACGAATAGAGAGGTGTAGAT
>CAJXUL010000188.1 GCA_913060615.1 uncultured Gammaproteobacteria bacterium
CGAGATAGGAGTCCGTCTCGTGGGCTCGGAGATGTGTATAAGAGACAGGTATGGGTTCATGATTATCGAAGATGCCTCACATGGCATCGGTGGTAAATACAAAGATCAACCTATTGGCAATTGTCGCTACAGCGACATTACAGTATTTAGCTTTCACCCGGTTAAAATCATTACCACCGGTGAAGGGGGTATGGCGCTTACTAATGACGAAGCTCTAGCGCATAGATTAGCTTTGTTTAGGAGCCACGGAATTAGTAGTTCAGCGGCAGACATGCAAGTACGACCAAATGATGAGATCTGGAATTACCAACAAATTGCGTTAGGTTTTAATTATCGCATGACAGATATTCAAGCTGCTTTGGGGTTGAGCCAGATGCAGAGGCTTGACGAGTTTATTGGCAACAGACATACGCTTGCTAGTCGTTACGATAGTCGATTGACATCGTTGCCACTGGTAACTCCGTGGCAGCACTCAGACAGTTACTCTAGTTATCATCTGTATGTAGTTCGGCTAAAGTTGGATCAAATTGAAAAGACCCAACGCCAAGTTTATGATGCGATTTATGCGGAAGGTGTGCTCGTGAACTTGCACTATATCCCGGTTTATCGCCAACCTTATTATGAGAAAATGGGGTTTAAACAAGGTTACTGCGTACAGGCAGAGCAATATCATCGTGAGGCTATAAGTATTCCCTTATTTCCTGGTTTAACAGAAGCCGCCCAAGATCGGGTAGTGGAAGTGATTCGTGAGGCTGTAAGTTTGTGAAGCTGGCGATTATTCCTGCTCGTGGAGGTAGTAAGCGCATCCCACGAAAAAATATAAAGGAATTTTGTGGCAAGCCAATGATCGCCTACTCGATTGAGGCTGCGCTTGATTCTGGTTGTTTTGATAAGGTGATAGTGTCAACGGACGACAAAGAGATTGCGACGATAGCCGAGCTCTATGGTGCAGAGGTCCCATTTGTTCGTCCACCGGAAATATCCGATGATTACGCCACGACAATTCAGGTGGTTGCCCATGCTATTCGTTGGTGTGAAGCACAAAATTGGCCAATTGAGGCTGTTTGCTGTATCTACGCTACAGCTCCTTTTATCGACAAAGACGATTTATCCTTAGGTTATTCGAAAATGGTAGCGGAGCGCGTGGAGTTCGTGTTCAGCGCTGCCTTGTTCCCGTTTGCGATTCAGCGAGCCATAGAGTTGAGTGCCAAGGGGGAAGTTACAATGATACAACCGGGGCATGCGGCAACTCGTTCGCAAGACCTGACGGAATCCTACCATGACGCAGGTCAGTTTTATTGGGGGCAGAAAACTGCGTTTCTGGATAACAAAGAGATTTTTGCCAAGCACTCTCGTATCGTGTTAGTACCGCGTGAGCGTGTTCAGGATATTGATACCCATGAAGACTGGCAGTTTGCAGAAACTTTATACCATGCAATGAACTCTCGGGTTAACTGAGTGAAGATAGTCTTTCGAGTTGACGCTTCTAGTTGGATTGGAAGTGGGCATGTGATGAGATGTTTGTCACTAGCTGCAATGCTTAAATCAATAAGTGACGAAATATACTTTGCCTGTTTGCCACAGCATGGAGATGCGATCTCCCTGATTAGAGAAAGGGGTTTCGCCGTATACATCCTTACGCCGCCGTTGGTTCAAATGATTCCCGCTAACGACAAGGACTATCGAGCCTGGCTGCAGCGAAGCGTTAAGGAAGATGTTGCCGACTTTATAGGCATAGCATGTGATGCAGATTTAGTTGTTACGGACCATTACGCAATTGGTGCCGAGTGGCACAAAAAGCTTAAATCTTCGATACAGTGCAAGGTTGTAGCCATTGATGATTTGGTGCGAGAGCATGATGCAGACATCGTTATAGATCAGACTTTAGGGCGCAAACCCAACGCCTATCACGGAGCCAGTAGGTTGTTAGCTGGCCCCGAATATGCGCTTTTAGCTTTGCCCTTCGCTAGACATCATGAGGATGGACTAAATAGAACAGGACTGTCGGGTAGACCCCGCGTACTGATCTATGTGGGAAGCGGCGATGTTAATAATGTAACTTTAAAAGTTCTAGAAACGTTGGTAGGCGTAATCGACGCACATTTCACTGTATTGGTGAGTAAAGTCGCAGTGCACTACACGTCGATTAAGAGTTGGGCTGAGGGTAAAGCTAACGTTGAGCATCTTGAGTTTGTCGATGATATGGCTGAGTTAATGCTCAAAAATGATATTTCCATAGGCGCAGCAGGCACCACTAGCTGGGAAAGGGCCTGCGTTGGATTGCCGAGCATCCTGATTCCCGTGGCGGATAATCAAGTTGAGATTTGCGGGCAATTTGTTAAGGCGGGCGCAGCGAAATCCGTAGCAATGGATGCTATTCAAAGCCAATTAGTGAGCGCTGTGCGGGAACTGCTAGAGGAGTGGGATGCTTATACAGCCGCCAACCTTGCAATTTGTGACGGCCGTGGTGCCTATAGGGCTTTGCTTGAAATCTCCTGCTTAATGCATGCGCAAGATTGCGCAGCGGTGGAGTTAGTAGCAGCGACGGAAGATGACATTGAATTGGTATATCGTTGGCAACTTGCGCCGGAAACTCGGAAATTTGCATTGAATCCGGCCCTTCCCTCGTGGAACGAGCATAAGGATTGGATGAACGATAAATTGAAGCAGAATCAAAACTACTTTTATATTATAAGGGACAAAGAACGAGCCAGTTCAAGCGGTGTCTTGCGTTTAGACCGGCAGTACACCGGCACCTATCTGGTTTCGATATTGGTTGATCCTGAGTGTCATGGCCGGGGTATTGCAAGGTCCGCGCTTTCTGTAGCAGACCGTATTTTTCCTGACTTCACACTAAAAGCGGTTGTGCTCGAAGCTAACCGCGCTTCACAAAGATTGTTTGAAAATGGCGGCTATCAGAGATTAACCAACGAAGAATTTAGTCGCAAACCCTTAGCATGAGAAAATGATGAATTCACTGAAGATTGACGGCAGGCTTATTGGGCCTAGTTATCCACCCTACATAATCGCTGAACTATCGGCGAATCATAATGGTGATATTAATCGCGCATTTCAAATTATGGAGGCTGCGAAAAAAGCTGGGGCAGATGCAATTAAACTCCAAACGTATACTCATGACACTATTACTATGGACTGTGATTCGGAAGAATTTCAAATCCACGGCGGTTTGTGGGACGGCCAGAGCCTTTATGAGCTCTATAAAGGGGCACATATGCCTTGGGATTGGCATAAACCACTTTTTGAAAAAGCCAAAAAATTGGGGATAACAATTTTTAGTTCCCCGTTTGATAACACCGCTATAGAGTTGCTGGAAGAACTTAACGCTCCCGCATATAAAATTGCATCATTTGAACTTGTGGACCACGCATTAATCAAGCGGGCGGCGCAAACTGGAAAGCCCCTAATTATGTCAACGGGGATGGCCAATAAGTTAGAAATTGAAGAAGCCATCGAAGTTGCGCGAAAAAACGGGTGTGATGATCTAGTGGTTTTACATTGTGTGAGTAGTTATCCGGCGCCGTCGGATCAGTACAACTTGAGCACGATTAGAGACATTTCTCAGAGTTTTGGTGTCTTAACAGGTTTGTCAGACCACACAATTAATAACGCCACAGCAGTTGCCGGCGTTGTTCTAGGCGCCTGCGTTGTCGAAAAACACGTCACTCTTGATCGGAGCGGCGGTGGCGTTGATGATAGTTTTTCTTTGGAACCGAACGAATTGGCTGACTTGTGTAGAGATGCAAAAATAGCATGGCAGTCGGTTGGAAGGGTAAACTATGAAGTAACTGAAGCTGAAAAAGGCAATATTAAGTTTAGACGCTCTCTCTATGTGGTGCGTGATGTAGCTGAAGGCGAACTATTTACCTCTAGCAATGTAAAAAGCATCCGGCCTGGCTATGGATTGTCGCCCAGACATTTTGACGATTGCCTTGGAAAAAAGGCCTCGCGTGCAATCTCACGTGGTACGGCTTTAACCTTCAACTTGATACAGAGTTAACTCATTGAAGTATTGTCAAAAATGTTTGTCTACTAATTTGCGTCCGCAATCGGTATTCGAGAAAGGAGTTTGCCTTCCTTATAGATATTCGGGAGCAGCAGGGTTGGAAAACCCCAACATTAAACTTAAGATACTACAAGAAAAGTTTAGGCTTAGTCGCAAAAAACAAAAAACAAAAAACAAAAAATAGAGAACGTGTTTTTGCGACAGAGGAAAGGTATACTTTTTTTGATAAACTGTATCTTTGCGGAGGGTCAGGGGGGATTATCCTAGTTTCCTCCCTCGGATTGGAAGGCAGAAAGTTAGTCGTTGCGATAGCGTAATTCCAGGTATTTGGGGAAGTCGATACTTGGGATAAGCATGACAAGACGTGTGGACCGAAAAACAAGTAAAAAATGAAAATCAATTTTTTTGAGGTGGTTAATGACATTTAAAACAGAGCAAGAAGAATTTTGGTCTGGCGAGTTTGGTAACGACTACATAGACAGAAATCAGGGCGATAAACTGCTCGCGTCGAATCTAGTAATGTGGGCGGATATGCTCAAGAGAGCCAGAAATCTTGATACCTGTATTGAGTTCGGCGCAAATATAGGTATGAATCTTAAGGCCTTAAAGTTGCTTTACCCTGAGCAAGAACAGTACGGGATTGAAATAAACTCCGAAGCTGCTGATGAACTCAAAAATGTCATTCCTCCCGCAAATGTATTTCACTCTTCAATACTGGACTTCGATGCCGATGCAAAGTTCGATTTAAGTTTCATAAAAGGTGTTTTGATACATATAAACCCTGATGAATTGCCCGATGTTTATAAGAAGCTTGTGGCTAGTTGCGGTCGATATCTTTTAGTAGCTGAATATTATAATCCATCTCCGGTAGGCATACCCTACCGTGGCCATAATGATCGGTTGTTTAAGCGTGACTTCGCAGGAGAGATTTTAGACCTTTATCCTGAGATGACGTTAATTGATTACGGGTTCGTCTATCATAAAGATCCAAAATTTCCCCAGGATGACATCAACTGGTTCTTAATGGAGCGCCAAGCGCAAGACCTATAGATTCGTTTCGGTTTTAGCGCTTAAATGCACTAGCGAGGGTGCACAAAAGTGCTGGAGGTTTTTTCGGTTTTTCGGGCAAAGCCTTGGAGAAAAATTCATGGATATAGGCATTCTCAAGACTGGTCATGCCAACATCAAGTCGCTTTCAAACACGGTTGAAAAGTTAGGTTACAGTGTTAAGCAGATATCCACCGCTGATGAGATTGAGGACGTCAACAAGCTTATCCTGCCCGGTGTTGGAGCCTTTCCGGCCGTAATGGCGGAACTATCGAAGATCGATATGGTAAATGCAATCAAACGTTTTGCTGAATCCAAGCCGATTTTAGGTATTTGTCTAGGTATGCAGTTGATGCTCAATAGCAGTTCGGAGCATGGTTTTTCCGAAGGCCTTTCCCTGATTCGAGGTACAGTGCAAAGGCTGCCCAACTCGTTAGGTCCGGTTCCACATGTGGGTTGGAACGAACTTTTGTGTGACGATGAGTGCTCGTTGATGGTGGGCGTAAAAGAGCGAGCTAATGCTTATTTTGTACATAGTTACCACTGTAAGATCGATGAAGCGACCAAGACCGTTTTTACTGATTTTTATGGTGAAAAGATTGTTGCAGGATTTCAGAAAGAAAATATATTTGGTGTTCAGTTTCACCCAGAGAAAAGCCAAGCAGTTGGATACGCTATAATGAAACTGTCTCTTATACACATCTCCGAGCCCACGAGACGGACTCCTATCTCGT
>CAJXUL010000189.1 GCA_913060615.1 uncultured Gammaproteobacteria bacterium
TTTTAATGATACGGCCCCCACCGAGATCTACACCTCTCTACTCGTCGGCAGCGTCAGATGTGTATAAGAGACAGATCTAATGTATGCCAATAACCACGGACTAATTTTTCATCATCTAATCGATAGCTGACCCGCTGCATTTCTGAGCGACGATGCCTGAGCGGGTTGCGCCACCCCACTCTGGTCATTTCTATAAACCCATCGGTGTTAATCAACAGCGGCGCAAGTTGCGTAAAGTCGTCGGAAGTTCTGACCGAGCGATTAGTCAGTTGCAGCATGTCGCGCTGCATGATCTGCATGGCTCTGTGTACCAGCGCCAAACGCTCACCTCGATCCTGTAATCGGTCTTGCGCACTTATTGTGCGCGACAGCAACTGCCCACTAATTAAGGCCACTAATGCAAAGATAAACAGCGCAACAAGAATCTCAATTAACGTAAACCCATTTTGGCGTCGCTTCATCAGTATCGACCAATGAACGCGGTTAGATGATCGTAAGGGCCCTTGCGCTCACCCTCGGCAATTTCGTAAACGTCCACTTCAAGTCGCCGCAGCCAAGGGTGATCTGTAGTTTGAGTGATGGTTTCAATCTCCCACTGTCGCTGGGCCATAAAAACTTGAGTGTTGATCTTGCCCTCAGGTAAAACCTTTGCGTCCACGCGTTGCGCAATGCGTATTTGCGTAATGTGGTTGCTGGCAACCCAGTTGGCCACGGTTTTGCGCTCCAACGAGAATGTTTGATTAGCCACACCGCCAATGGCAGTGGCGATAGCGGTGCCTACTGTGCCAATAATCACTACTGCTATCAGCATTTCTATGAGGGTAAAACCTCTAAATGAATAGCGCTTCACAAGGAGTTATCTATTTGTTGAGCGCGCACTTGAGAGAAGCCATCGGATTGAAATTTCCAAGTCGCGCGAGGTAACTCGTCTATATTAAGGTCAAGCTCAAAAGGGCTCACCTCACCGCTAGAAAAAAAGATTAGATCTGGCAATTCCTCATCATCCGAATCTACTTGGCCGGGATAATCTTCTACAGTGACCTTAAAGTTCAACGTATATTTGGTTTTTTCCGAATTAAATGGCTTGCTAGTGTAGTCAAACCATTCGCCATTAATTGGATCAAAATTCGCAAAGCGATAATCCCCCTCGTCTACAAACATGCCCCACTCTGAATTAGATTGAATCGCCCGGTCTCGAGCCATCTCAATTCTCTGAGCTATGCGCTGAGCGTAGGCGTTAGCCGAGTAATAACTATTTGAGGCGGAGAAAGAAAACCCAATAACCCCTACAGCAATGCCAATGACCAGCATGACAACAAGAATTTCTATCAGCGTAAAGCCGCGAGCGAATTTTTGCGCGAATGAAGAGTTAACCAACATGGGTTTAACTTTATAAACTCACAGGTTAGCTAAACTGATATCGGCATTGGTGCCTTCCCCACCCTCTTCTCGGTCAGCGCCTAAACTGATCAAGTTGATACGCCCATCGATATTCTCGTAAATGTACGGCGTACCCCAGGGATCTTCGGGTAACTTTTTTATATACCCATCTGGATTCCAAGCTTTCGCCTCGGGAAAGCCACTAGGCGCTTGCACGAGGGCCTCTAAGCCTTGGTCCGAAGAGGGATAATTGAAATTATCCAAACGATAAATATCTAATGCGGAAGAAAGCGTACGCAAGTCTGTTTGCGCAGCTTGCACTCGAGCAGTATCTGGCCGAGACAAAATCTGTGGAGCAACCACTGCGCCAAGAATGCCCAGGATCACAATAACCACCAAAATTTCTATCAAAGTAAAGCCGCCGGCTCTGCGCTGTTTTTGCAATGAATTTGAACCGGGCGTTTGAGAAGCCAGATGCGCTATTGTCTCTTTTCGATTAGACGTATTATTCATTCTAGATATCTCAATATGTATATTTTTGATTAATTTAGGCCACTAAACCAGTTGATTCATGCTCAGCAATGGTAGCAAGATAGCCATGACAATAAACAATACAACCCCGCCCATTATTAATAGCATTAATGGTTCAAACAACTTAACCACTGTAGCCACAACCCGTTCAACTTCGTTCTGCTGAAACTCAGCAACGCGCGCCAGCATGGCGTCTAACTGACCACTTTGTTCACCTGCGGCAATCATGTGCAGCATCATCGGCGGAAACTGACCCACATCGGTCAAACTGGCTTTCAAACTTCTGCCCTCACTGACGCTTTGAGTGGCTTGCTTTAGCTCTCTTTGCAGCCAGCTATTCGCCACAACATCGCTGGCGATGAGCATCGCGTCAACCAACGGCACCCCTGAACGGGTAAGAATAGATAACGTATTGGCAAAACGTGACGAATTCGCACTGCGACTGATACGCCCAACAAGCGGTAGATCAAATTTCACTCGGTCCCACTTTAAGCGCACGTCAGGTTGGCTTAATAGCCAACGACCAGCGATGACAAGCAATACAAAGCCCACAATCATCAGCCACCAATAGGCAGACAAAATCTCCGTCATTTGAATAAGCACTACGGTAAACCAAGGCAACTGTTGGCCAGTGTCAACAATCACCGTAACCATTTCTGGCACCACATAAATCATTAGCGCGCCAACAATAAGAAATGCTAAACCCAGCAATACAACCGGATAAACCAGTGCCATTTCAACGTTGCGGGTAGCAGAAAATTGACGCTCTTGGTAGTCAGCCAAATTTTCTAAAACATTATCCAAATAGCCGGAATGTTCTCCTGCGGAAACCGTAGAGCGATACAACGCATTAAAACTGCCCGGATACTCACCCAGACTCGCAGCCAAGGTAAAGCCTTCTAACACCTTACTGCGAATGGCCATCACCAATGACCTCATGTGCTGTTTTTCTGACTGTTCAGCAACCGCCGCTAGAGCCTCCTCTATCGGCATACTGGAACCAATAAGCGTTGCTAGTTGGCGGGTGAATAACACACGGTCCAGCCCGCCTAAATTCCTCGCAAAAAAAGCTCCTTTGCTTGTGCCGCCAGAGGTTTTTCTATCTCGGGTCGTTTCTATACCCGTGGGAAATAACCCTTGATCTCGAAGCAACTGTCGCGCATGTCGAGCGCTGTCTGCTTCTATAACACCTTTCTTCTGGCGCCCCTTAGCATCAACTGCCTTGTATTCAAATGCTGCCATGCTTAACTCTGAGTTGCTTTAGTCATCGAGGCTCACCCGCAGAACTTCTTCTACGGTGGTCACACCTAACAAAACTTTTTGTACGCCATCTTGGCGAATACTGGGTGCTTTTGTGCGCGCGTAGGCGACCATTTCATGCTCACTACTGCCATCATGAATATGCTGTCGGAGTGTTTCGTCAATGGTCACCATTTCATAAATACCTGTGCGCCCGCGAAATCCTGATTGCGAACAAGAAGTACATCCGGGCGCGGTAAATACCTGGGCAACCCGCTCGCCTAAAAAGCTCAGTTCAACCGGCGTAGCTGGCCTTGGAACGCGGCAATCTGGGCATAATAGCCGCACCAATCTTTGCGCAAGCACGCCGACAATACTGGAACTTAAGAGAAAGGGCTCAACCCCCATATCCATGAGTCGCGTCACCGCGCCGATAGCGCTGTTTGTGTGCAACGTGGACATCACCATGTGACCAGTCAAGCTAGACTGCACGGCAATTTCAGCAGTCTCCAAGTCTCTAATTTCACCCACCATCACCACATCTGGGTCTTGGCGTAAAATGGCGCGCAAACCTCGAGCAAAAGTCATGTCTGCTTTATTGTTCACCTGAGTCTGACCAATGCCAGGCAAGCTATATTCAATTGGGTCTTCAACCGTCAATACGTTTATTGCGGTGCTGTCTAACTCGGCCAATGCTGCATAAAGGGTTGTGGTTTTGCCCGAGCCCGTTGGGCCGGTCACCAGAAAAATACCGTGGGGTTTATGTACAACACTTTGCAACGCTTGCAGTGTATGGGCTTGGAGACCCAGACGTTGTAACTGCAGGCGTCCGGCTTGCTTGTCCAGTAGTCGCATAACCACACGTTCGCCAGCACTCGCTGGCATAGTGCTGACCCGTACATCCACTTCTCGCCCGCCTAACAACAGTGAAATACGACCATCTTGGGGTACGCGTTTTTCTGCAATGTCTAAACGCGCCATAACTTTAATTCTTGAAACCAACAGCGATGCCAATTCACGTCTTGGCCGCACCACTTCGCGCATCACACCATCAACACGAAAGCGCACAACCAGTGCTTTGTCGAAGGTTTCAATGTGTACATCTGAGGCATTTTCTCTGATCGCCTCGGACAGTAGTGCGTTAATCAGTCGAATAATTGGTGCATCGTCCGCCTGATCTAAAAGGTCTTCAGTTTTTGGCAAGGCGCTGGCTAAACTGGCAAGATCCATCTCGCCGCCAAGATCCTCCACCATTTGTTTAGCTTCATTAGAATCTTGAGAGTAGGCAGCAGACAACAACTGATCAAACTCGTCTTCAGGGACAATGCGGATAGTAGTGGCATGTTTGGCAATACGCCGTATCTCTGCCAATGTCGATAAGCGTGGCTGCGTTTTAGCCGCAACTTCATAAGCACCGCTGTCATTTGGCCGGGCGTTTAGAACCACGCCAAAACGGCGCGCAAAAGCGAAGGGTAAAGACGGCACATGAGGGGCGATTTCCGTATAGTCCGCGCCCGTAGCATGTTTATCTATCGCTAAGTCAGACTCTATATTACTACTCATGCGTACAATTTCCCTATTTACCGGCTTAACAGTTAGAGCTAAAAGATTAAGAGCTTATGTTTACAGTCAGCCATAATTGCGCTGCAAATTGACACTAAGCGCAAATATCGTTCGCCAACGTGTAACAATTTTGCGCAAGGCAAATCAACACCTTAGACAAGGCCGTCAATTACGCAGCTATGTTAACGCCTATTGCGACGGGCACCCAAGAAACTTGTCCGTAAAGACTCAAACAAGTGACCAACGCACAAAGCGTCCAGCGCACTGGCATGTTATGTCAAACCAGCGCATTTCGTGTTTTCTACAGCCGGACCATAGTATCATTAGTTCATCACTTACGAAGGGATGCATCACTTTGAATTTTGTTGGCAATCACATAATTTCGGTTGGCCAGTTCGACCGTCTAGCCGCAGACCGTGTATTTGAAGTTGCAGACAGCATGCAACCCTACGCAATGCGCAAAAATATCACCCGCGTTTTAGAAGGCGCAATACTCTCAAACATGTTTTTTGAACCCAGCACCAGAACCCGAGTTTCTTTTGGTTCTGCTTTCAATTTACTCGGCGGCGAAGTGCGCGAAACCACTGAGGTTAAAGCATCGTCATTAGCTAAAGGCGAATCGCTCTACGACACCGCCAGAGTGTTGTCTGGCTACAGTGATGTCATCGTCATGCGCCACCCAGAATCTGGCAGCGTAGCCGAATTTGCAGAAGCGAGCCGAGTACCTGTGATTAATGGCGGCGATGGGCCCAATGAACATCCAAGCCAAGCCTTACTCGACCTATACACCATGCGCACGGAAATGGCTGCAAGCGGCCAAAGTATAGACGGCCTAAAAATTGCGCTAATTGGTGATCTCAAATTTGGTCGAGCGGTGCACTCTTTATGCAAGCTGCTGTGCCTTTATGACAATATTCAGCTGAATCTGATCTCGCCTCCAGAGCTGGCCCTGCCAGATGATGTGCTAGATCTGCTTAAAGCCGCCAACCACACAATCAATGTATCTGTCTCTTATACACATCTGACGCTGCCGACGAATAGAGAGGTGTAGAT
>CAJXUL010000190.1 GCA_913060615.1 uncultured Gammaproteobacteria bacterium
AGATAGGAGTCCGTCTCGTGGGCTCGGAGATGTGTATAAGAGACAGGTGTATGGGTCACGGGCTTACCGAATGTGAGCGACGTCATCACCGTAGGCCAAGAGCTTGTGGTACCTGGCGAAAGAGTGGATCCGGTCTTTCAAAATATAAATATCGCAGAGAGATAGATAACCGTTATGTTTAACTTTCTAGAAGCCGCAATCACAAGGTCAAGAACCAGTTTATTACTGCTGTTTATGATCGTCTTGGCCGGCTTAATTGCCAGGGCCGCCATACCCGTAGAGGGCGACCCAGAAATTGAAGTGCCGTTCTTTGTGATCACCGTGGTCAACGAGGGCATCTCCCCCGAGGACGCGGAACGATTGCTGGTGATGCCACTTGAAATTGCCCTGCGTCAGGTAGAGGGCATCGAAGAACTGAATGCTTTTGCCGCTGAAAACGCTGCGACAATCCTGGTGGAGTTCGATGCCAGCTTTGACTTAGATCAAGCTCTAACCGACACCCGAGAGGCGGTGGATCGCGCAAAGGTGGAATTCCCTAGCACCACTGAAGAACCCATCATCCAAGAGCAATCTACGTCTGACTTTCCCATCATTCAGGTGAACTTAACTGGCGACGTGCCAGAGCGCCTGCTTTACAACATAGCGTTAGATTTGCGCGACGCCATTGAAGCCCAAACAGGCATACTCTCTGCCGACTTTATCGGCGACAGAGAAGAACTGCTGGAAGTGGTGATAAACCCTAAAGAGTTGGAAACCTATCAACTTTCGTCCGAAGATTTAATCAATAGCATTTCGCGCAACAACAGATTGATTCCCGCAGGCAGCATTGACGGTGGCGAAGGTAGATTTTCTGTCAAGGTGCCGAGCGTTATTGAAAACGCAGTTGACCTATTTGAACTGCCAATCAAAACCGACGGCGATACAGTTGTCACTTTGTCTGACGTCGCAACCGTTAAGCGCACCTTTAAAGACCGCGCCAGCTACTCCAGAATTGACGGCAGCAATGGCATAGGCTTGCAGGTTATTAAGCGCGCAAACTTCAACGTTTTGGACGCGATCAGTAATGCTAAAGCCGCCGTTGAAGCCCTTAGGCCCAATCTACCAGCAAAAGTTGAAGTCACTTACTCCCAAGACCAAGGTCCCTATGCCTCTAGCCAAGTCGTAGAACTGGAAGGCAATATTTTTACCGCGCTTGGTCTGGTCATGGTTATTGTGGTTGCCGCCATGGGTATTCGCAGTGGCATTATTGTTGGCTTAGGTATTCCCGCATCCTTTCTGTTTTCGCTGATCTTTATTTATTTGCTGGGTTACTCGTTTAACTTCATGGTGATGTTCGGCATGTTACTGGGCTTGGGCATGCTGATTGACGGGGCCATTGTGGTCACCGAATACGCCGACCGAAAAATGACCGAGGGCTTTGGTAGTCAAGAAGCGTATTTGTTAGCCGCCAAACGTATGTTCTGGCCGGTGACCGCGTCCATTGCTACAACTCTTGCAGCATTTCTACCGCTGATGTTCTGGCCGGGAGTGTCCGGTAAATTTATGCGCTATTTACCGGTAACAGTTTTTACCGTGCTCAGTGGCTCGCTCCTCTACGCCCTAGTATTTGGGCCGGTCATTGGCTCTATCATTGGCAAAGCCGGTAGTTTGAGCAAAACTGCCAAAGAAACGCTGTCCACTCTTGAACACGGCGATCCACGCACGCTTAAATCGCTAACCGGCGTCTACGCTCGTGTTTTGGGTTTTGCCACACGCTACGCCATTGTCACGCTAGCCTTAACCATAGGCGTATTGTTCACCACGTTTTGGGCTTATGGCCAATATGGTGGCGGACTTATTTACTTCTCTGAAGGTGAAGCAAAATTCGCTCAAGTTAATGTGCGCGCACGCGGCAACTTAAGCGTGGAAGAAATATATTCGCTGGTGACTGAAGTTGAAGATCAAGTCATTGGTGTGGAAGGCATCGAGCACATCAACACCTTCACCAAACTAGGTGGCCAACCGGGCAGAGATGGCGGTACTGACAGAGTAGGGGGCATGTTCTTGGAGCTTTACGACCAGCAGCACCGCCGTTCAAGCAGCACCGAGATTTTGGAAGAGATACGCCAAAAAACTAAAGGTATTGTTGGTATTCAGGTAGAAATCCAAGAAATGGAAATGGGCCCGCCAGTAGGCAAGCCTCTAAATATCGAGTTCTCTTCACATGACCGAAGTGTCATAGACCCGGCGGTACAGCGGGTTGTGAACTACATGAAGAACGGCATTGAAGGGCTACGCGATGTTGACGACACCCGGTCGCTGCCCGGTGTTGAATTTAAAATCAATGTAGATCGCGCCCAAGCAGCCATTTACGGTGCAGACGTGAGCCAAGTTGGTGTAGCCGTGCAACTGGTCACCAATGGCATAAAGGTGGGTGAATACCGACCGGACCGAGCCGACGATGCAGTGGATATTAGAGTGCGCTACCCAAGTGCCCAGCGCGGCATTATGGCTTTAAGTGAGTTGAATATTTCAACGCCCACAGGCCTGGTACCCCTATCCAATTTTGTCACGCTAGAACCGGTGCCAAACGTAGATACCATTCAGCGCGTGAACAGCATCCCCATCAAGAAAGTACTGGCAAATGTTGCACCAGACGTTCTCGCGGATGACAAAGTGAAAGAAATCCAAGCATGGATTGACAGCCAAGACTGGCCGCCAGGACTGAAAATTGAGTTTAGAGGCGCAAATGAGGAACAAGCTGAGACTTTGGCGTTTGTTGGCGGCGCCTTCGGTATGTCGTTACTGCTCATGTTTGTGCTGCTAGTCACCCAGTTTAATAGTTTCTACCAAAGCTCACTGATTCTTTTTGCTGTAATCCTCTCAACTGCTGGTGTACTCATTGGCTTGTTAATTACCGGCAATCCTTTCAGCGCTATCTTGACCGGGGTCGGGGTAGTTGCTTTGGCGGGCATTGTTGTGAACAACAACATTGTCTTGATCGACACCTACAACCAGTTACGTCGAGAAGACCCTGACTTACACTATGTCGACCTCATCATTCGTACAGGCTCCCAGCGTCTAAGACCCGTGATGCTCACCACAATAACAACGGTCTTTGGTTTACTGCCGCTAGCCAGTAACTACAGCATAGATTTGGTGAATAGAACTGTAATGTACGGCAGCATGCTGTCTTCATTCTGGGTGCCGCTGTCTCAAGCTATTGTTTCGGGCCTGACCTTTGCAACGCTGTTAACCTTGGTGACCACACCTGCGATGTTGGCAATACCTCACCAGCTAAAATCGATCAAGAACAGATTACTCAAGAAGCCTAAGACTGGCATTGTGAGCGGACAAACCCCAGCGTATTCAGCAGATTAGGTTGGCAGACGCTAGTTTAGGATAGCCAAGCCCACCTCGGGTTTGGCTGTTTCAATCGCAGTTTTTATAAAAACGCTTGCCAAATAGAAGCCTCCTGAATAAAAGTTTATTAAAAAACTTCTTCAAAATAGACCTCTTCAACCCTTTAGCAGCCTAAGCTACATTGCACTTTGCTGCTGCAACCAACTGACAATTTCTGGATAGGCTTGCTTGTCTTGAACCAAAAACAAATGCCCACCATCAAATAAGCGCAATTCAGAATTAGCCAGTTGCGCGTCCAGTGCTTGCATATTTGCTACCGGCGCAATGTCATCGTAACGACCGCCGGCCAACAATATAGGCATTTTGAGTTCCGGCAACCGCGAAAAAGTGTCGTGACCAATTCTCGCTTGCAACTGTTTTAACGCACCTACTGGATCTCTTTGTGCTGCCCTTGCAGCCAGTGTAAGGCCCATCAACGTATCCCAACGAGCTGGATTCTCATTGATCCATGCATCATCGCGCCGGTTATCTGAAATTTGCAGATGTTTTTTTGCGCGAGCATTTTCTTTCAGCAATTCTAACTCATGCAGCGGATATGACGGGTTACCAACGCCGCCAGAAGAAGTACACGCCAGCACCATGTGCTTTACTCTGCTGGGGTGACGAAGCGCAAATTCTTGGGCCACCATGCCACCGAATGACACGCCCATTACTGGGATCTGATCTATCTGCAAATGGTCCAACAGCGCCGCCGCATCATCTGCGTATTCCGCCATTGTATAGTCATGCGATGGCGTCTCAGTTTGGCCTAAACCGCGCTGGTCATAGCAGATCAAATCAAAATTGGCCCCAACGGGGGCATCAAATTGATTGGGTTTGTTACGTAAGTCAGCGCCACTGCCACTGATAAACAATAACGGTTCGCCCTCACCTTTACGCTCAAAATACAGATCTATGCCGTTAGCCTTAATTAGTGTCACAACCCCTCCAGTTATCTCATGTTTGAGTTTGTTAGATTTACCCAGCCAAACATCATGCGCCTACATACGCAAAGCAATGGCTTGGGCATAAGCGACAACCCGCTCGGCTTCCTCGGCGTGAAGATTTTCAATCAACTGTCCATCCAGTACGCCAACGCCTTTACCCTCACTGAGGGCGCGACGCCATACTTCTAGCACTTTGTGGGCATGCACCACCTCTTCCGCTGAGTAACCAAAGACTGCATTTGTGGTTTCGATCTGCCCCGGATGAATGAGGGTTTTACCATCAAAACCCATCGCTTTGCCCTGGTCACAGACCTCGCGCAGACTGTCCAAATTACGAAAATCTAGATGCACGCCGTCAAATATTTCTTTCTTGAAATGCCGAGCCACCACCACACTGCGCTGCAATACGTAATCTAAATTTCGTCTCGATGGCGTGTGACTTGCGCGCAATTCTTTAACCAAATCACTGGTGCCCATAATTATCGCTGCCACCCTATCGTGGCCAACAAATGTTTCTAAATGCAGGATAGCCGTAGGCGTCTCAATCATTATCCAAACGGGCAAATTACTCGCCTGGGCCACTAACGCGGCATCTATTTGCTGCACTTGCTGCAGGCTTTCGATCTTAGGAAAGACCAGGGCCGCAATGGGTTGATCAGCAAATGCGCCCAGATCCTGCATACCCCAGGGTGTATCTAAGCCATTACAGCGCACGACTAATTCTCGATGACCGTAGCCACCAGATTGCACCGCTGCCAACACTTGCTGCCGCGCCGTTGCCTTCGCGTCTGGCGCTACAGCATCTTCCAAGTCAAAAATAATGCTGTCGCAGTCTAAGCCTTTGGCTTTTTCCATGGCACGAGCATTAGCACCGGGCATATAAAGTATTGAGCGTCTGGGTTGCATATCGCCCCCTCCTTTGGTTAGGGAAACTCTGATCAATTCGTTAATGCCTCAGCGGATTCTCTGGCTTGCACTAGCGAGGCTCGTCATGAAGCCTGTTGTATCACTGATTGATCGATCGTTACCTAGATCATACGGACATCAAAGCCCGAGCAATAGCCAGCTCGTTTATTAAACTCCGAGAAACTCCGAGAAGCTCAGAGAAGCTCAGAGGCGAATGCATTGATATTTGGCTTACCGAGACCGGCCTCGCTGATTTCTCCTGTGCAAAGACACGCGCCGCCTATGATAGGATCTTGAGCATTCATGGAGAGTAAGAATTATGCAAAATACCTTTAATTTAGAAAACAAAGTCATCGCAATTACCGGAGCATCCTCTGGTTTTGGCCACCACTTTGCCGGCGTTCTAGCAGCTAATGGTGCAACGGTTATTCTTGGCGCCCGCCGCCGAGAAAAATTAAATGCGGCTGTTGAAGAAATTAAAGCCGCTGGCGGCAACGCTGTGGCCGCCACGTTAGAT
>CAJXUL010000191.1 GCA_913060615.1 uncultured Gammaproteobacteria bacterium
CGAGATAGGAGTCCGTCTCGTGGGCTCGGAGATGTGTATAAGAGACAGCAACAACTCAGTCAATTTTTAATTCGTAATCTCACTGAATACCGGCGCGGCTTTCCTGATTTATTTATATGCTACGAATCTGGGCGTGTGGAATATGTGGAAGTAAAGGGGCCTTCCGACCAGTTACAACCTCAACAACGAGCATGGTTCGAAGAATTCAATCGAATGAATATACCCGCTCGCGTGGTGAAGTTGCAGCTGTGCAAATGAATACGCTATCTGTGCGCAAACTTGCTGAATTCGTGTTTCGTAGTGGCGACTTATATCCGCCGTCTCAAGGACTCAGAGTAGATGCCGTTGAAGGCATTGAAACCCAGCAAAAGTTGCAACAAGCCAGATCAGAAAATGATCCAGCATACGAGGCGGAAGTGTCAGTAAAGCAGCAGCTCACACTACTTGATGAGGCCTGCGAATTACGCGGACGTATGGATGGGCTAACTAAAAGCAAATCGGGCGTTTGGATAATTGAAGAATACAAAAGCACTCGAACTGAAGAGAAATCCTTAGATAGCATAGATCACGGTCAATGCCTTCTTTATGCGGGGTTGTGGGCACTAGAAGAAAACCTGCAAGATTCTATAGCGTTACGCATTATTTATGTAAACCCAGATACGTTAGTGGAACACAGCTATGAGTTCTCTCTCAGTGCTGGCCAGGCAATAGCCCAACTTATGCTCAGCTTGTGCTGTTACGAAAGTCGTATGCAGCGAGATTTACAGCGTCACCAATTGCGCCACGAATGGGCGAATACGCTGACCTTTCCATACGCAGATTTTCGACCTTCTCAGCGCGCCATTGCTCGCAGGGTATTTCAGGCCCAACGCAAAAACGAGAATTTGCTATTAGAGGCCAGTACCGGCAGCGGCAAAACCATGGCTGTACTCTATCCAGGTTTGCGCGGGCAACCAGCCGGCGACAAACTGTTTTTCTTGACCAGCAAAAGTCGAGGTGCTGATGCCTTACTCAATGCAACAAAAGATATCATCAAAGCGAATAAGGAGGGCGCTGAGCGGCTTATTGCCGTGCAGCTTACGGCAAAAGAAAAAAGCTGCTTAGTAGCAGGCATGCCCTGTAATGCTGAGCTTTGTGAGTACGCAGCCGGTTACTACGATAAATTGCCCAACGCCCTTGAACAATTGATTCAGCAGGGCGGTGTTAATGATCAGGCGCAAATTGAAGTGGTGGCAAAAAAACACAAAGTCTGCCCTTTTGAATTGAGTTTAGATCTTGCGACATGGTCAGACCTGATTATTGGCGACTATAACTACATATTTGATCCGGTAGTCAGGCTGCAGCGATTTATTGCTCAGCCAAATATGCACCTGCTGGTGGACGAGGCCCATCAGCTAAGCCCAAGAGTTCAGTCGATGTTGGGGGTGCAGATGACAACATTTGAAATCAGAGCCGCCAAATCTGCAAAAAGTAAATCCATGGCCAAACAGGTGATGTCGCTAGAGCGTGCCATAAAGAAGACCGCCAAAGACCTAACCCAAGGCGAACATGAAATAGTTCAGACCGACTCTCTAGACAGGGCGGCAGCAAAGTTTCTCGAAAACTATGCACATGCGGAGCCAAGGGAAGATCTCGAACCAGCGTTAGAGGCCCTCTATTTTTCCTGCCTACGATGGGCGCGCGGCGCTTCTTGGTATGAGAAAAAGCGTTTTCGTTACCTTGTGGAAGTGCAAGACAAAAACATCCAAGTACGACAGGTGTGCTTAGATGCAGGACACTATGCAGAGCAGGTGATGTCCGAGTACGCCAGCACTGTGAGGTTCTCAGGAACAGTATCTCCCCTAGGGATTTACCAACAATTACACGGACAGCTTACCCAAGCGACAAGCTTTTCTGAGCGTGCAAAAACACCTTTTAGCTCAGCGCAAACTCACGTGATTGTTATCAAAGACATTCCTACTTATTTGCAACAACGAACTCAGAGCTTACCGAAAATCACTGAACTGCTGACCACTCTGACCAGCAGTAGGCCCGGACGTTATCTTTTAGCCATGCCGTCTTATGCCTACTTAGAACAATTTAGAAATGAATATATAGCAACAAGTTCTAATGCCGAGCAAGCAAACAACGTTTTGTACCAGGAGCGTGGTCAAGACAGCCAAGCACAGGAAAAGTTAATGGCATCATTCGCTGCCCAAGAGAGCGTTGTAATGGGCGTTGTATTAGGCGGCGGACTCAGCGAGTCGGTAGATTTTGGTGAAGCCAAATTAAGCGGGGTGGTTATAGTTGGCCTAGGCTTACCGCCACCTAGCTTAGAAAGAAACCTTATGGCGGAATTTTTTGCCGGCACGGAGAATAGCGAACTGGGGCAAACAATGGCCTATAACCAACCTGCTATGGCTCGTGTCATTCAGGCCGCAGGGCGGCTAATCCGCTCGCCAGAAGACCGGGGCATAATTTGCTTAGTTGACCCAAGGTTCGAACGCCGCGAATTGCAAAACTTCTTTCCATCTTATTGGCAACCCCACGCAATGCATTTAAATGAAGTAAAAAACTCAGTTAATTCATACTGGTTACATGACATGAAGGCAGACGAGGACTAAGCTAGCGCCATGACTAGACGAACCAAAATTATTTGTACAATAGGCCCCGCAACTGCCAGCTTCGATATGCTTAGAAAGCTCTACGATGCCGGCATGAACGTTGTGCGGATTAATATGTCTCACGCAGACCACGCCAGTGCCTTACAGGTGATTAATTGGATTAAGACACTCAACCGGCAAGTTGCGTACCCCATTCCAATTCTTTTAGACACCCAGGGTCCAGAAATCAGAACCGGGGTATTAGAAAACCCAATGGAGCTAAATACTGGTGATGTGGTGACGCTGTCCGTACGTGACGGTGACATGATTGAACAGCGTTCAATTCATGTGAACTACACAGAGTTAGTAGATGTTGTGGAAGTAGGTCGCATTATTACCGTCGACAACGGCCTAATGAATTTCAAAGTATTGCAAAAAATGGATCGCCAGCTCACTTGTGAGGTTATTGATGGCGGCACATTGGGCAGTCGCAAACACGTTAACTTGCCCGGCGTTCGTGTCAATTTACCGGCGATTACTGCTAAAGACCGATTAGACATTGCTTTTGGCATTGCCAACGATGTCGACTTTATTGCACTTTCCTTTGTGCGTAGTCCTGACGATGTAGTCGAGTTGCGCGAATTGTTAGGCGGTAAGCAACAAAGCATTAAAATCATTGCGAAGATCGAGGATCAAGAGGGCGTAAACAATATTCATGAGATCGTCGCATTGTCCGACGGTGTGATGGTGGCCCGAGGCGACCTAGGTATAGAAACAGATATCGCAGACCTACCCAACGTTCAACGCAGAATTGTCCATGCCTGCGCGAAAGGTGGTAAGCGCTGCATCGTCGCCACCCACCTACTGGAATCTATGATTGAGAATCCAATCCCAACTCGAGCAGAGGTCACCGACGTCGCTAATGCTGTTTATGAGGGCGTTGATGCAGTGATGCTTTCTGGCGAAACTGGTGTTGGCCAATATCCAGTTAGATGCGTAGAGCACTTAGATAACATTGCTGGCAAGTCTGAGCGTTTCCCTGGTCTAGGTTATGAAAAGTCTCTTGAGGTCACTGAAGACAAACAGCACGTAGCTATTCACGCTGTAGCGCTGGCAGAAGCACTAGATGCAAAAGGTATTGTGGTAATTACGCGCCGCGGATTGACTGCGGACTATGTGACCAGCGCGAGGCCAATGCATGTACCTATTTATGCATTCACCAATAACAGCCAATCCCGGCGCAGGCTTGCACTGAATAGAGCAGTATATGCGCACCGTATGGCGTTCAGCAGCGACCCAGAAAAGACTCTGCAAAGGGCCTTTGATGTATTGCGCGAAAAAGAAGGCTTTGCTGCTAACGATAAAGTCGTCGTCATATCAGATGTACTGGCCGATCAACCAACAGAAGCAATCCAGATAAGATCTCTTCTGGAAAGCTAGTTGCCCGCGACAGGCCTGGACAGTCCAGGTCTGCGGAAGCGAGCTAGAGAAAGCGAGTTAGAGAAAACTAATGAAAGAAAGCGAGCCCGCCCGCGGCATTGCGAAAAGCCCAATCTAAAAACAGCCTACTCCCCCCCCCAAACCCATTAAAAAAAGCCCATTAAAAAAACCTTCCAAAAAATGCTTAAAAAAAACATAGCACCAACATTAATGATTTTTTTAAAAAAGCCCTCTAATCCGCCTGCTACTTGACTAGATCTCAGTCTTGGAGATAACAACAAGCATTCCGCAATTGTCTTGCCACCATCCCCGAAATCAATGCATAACTGCACATGACGAATAATCCCACTCAGCAAGTCACCCCGGAAATCCGTTTTTCCTTGGTCATAATAAGTTCACAATAAAGGCCCACATTAATAGCAAAAAATGTGCATGGTTTAATAAGGTCTAGCTAGGCCAACCACTAAAACAAAAATGGGCCTAATAACATGCGCAGTGCGACGAGCCCGAGCATTGCGCCGAATGTCCGTTTTAAACCATCTGCTGGCACCTTCTGAGCAAATTTAACCCCCAGCGGGGCAGTAGCAACCGCGCCAATTACGATAAAAATGAACGCCAACCCATCGATATAGCCGAACAAATTTACACTGTCATTAGCTGGCGCCAAAACAAAATAACTAATGGCGCCAACGCCAGCAATGGGCACGCCAAGGGTACTGGCCGTAGCTGTAGCATTGTGTGCAGGGGTGTTAAAGAAAATCAGCGTAGGCACAATGACGTTGCCACCGGCAATGCCCGCGAGCCCAGCAATTAGACCTGCAACCGCCCCAATCACGGAACAACCCACATGTCCGGGCAAAGTCCGGTTAGCCTGGGGCTTCCAATTTGTCAGCATGATTATTGCTACCAAACCAATAAAGATGCCAAACAACCAGCGCAAAATACCTGGCGGTAAATTAGGTGCTATGTAGCCTGCAGAAAAACTACCGAATAAGAGAAAGGGCAGAAGTTTATAAACAATATCCCATTTAACTCTTTGGGCTTTGATCTGTGTTATCGCGGCAGATGCTGATGTGAAGACAATACAAGAAAGCGACGTTGCAATAGCAACCAGCATAGCCAGTTCAGGTGGGTATTGATTGGTGAGCGTGAATAGAAAATATAACACTGGAACGATCACCACACCCCCGCCAATACCGAGCAGGCCGCCCAGAAAACCACTGAACAAGCCTAAGACTAAGCACAAGGATATGAAGAAATAAGTTTCCAATTACAGTAATGTGAGCTGCGAGCGATAAAGCCCATTGTTAATGAGTCTACCGGAGTTTGCTGGCGTGTATAACGAAACCTTAAAGATGTTAAGGAATTTATTTTTCCTCTTTGTGACTGTGCTGCCGCTCTCCGCGCCTGCCGCCACACAGACTGTTACTTTAGAAAATGGCGATAGATACGAAGGCGAAATAAAGGACAGCATTCTCAATGGCAAGGGTCTGTACATCTGGGCCAATGGTGATCGCTACGAAGGGTCGTTTTTGAACGATTTACCCCATGGTCGTGGTTTTTATCAGTGGGTTGATGGCCGCGCTTACGAAGGCGAATTTTTGTTCGGCAAGCGCCACGGCTTTGGTACCTTAACTTGGGCTAACGGCGATAAGTACCAAGGCATGTTCCTGTCTCTTATACACATCTCCGAGCCCACGAGACGGACTCCTATCTCG
>CAJXUL010000192.1 GCA_913060615.1 uncultured Gammaproteobacteria bacterium
CGAGATAGGAGTCCGTCTCGTGGGCTCGGAGATGTGTATAAGAGACAGGTTGCCGGTGGTTTGTTGGGTTTACTCATCGCTCAACTGGGCTGGGTTTGGCAGATTAATCTGCTTATTCTGATGGTGCCGGCGGTGATTTTGGTGGTTCTTGCGGTGAAGGCAGACTTCCCTGTCACCGAGAGAGTGGCTATGGGATTGTCCTACGGCGATATGTGGGCGCAGCTGCGTACATCGCCGGGTTTCATTATTTGGTTTCTTTGCATGATGGGTACGGTGACTGCAGAGCTTGCCCCCGGTCAGTGGGTGAATTTGGCTTTGAGCAATATTGTAGGTATGCCTGGGATTTGGGTGCTTATATACGTCAATTTGCTTGTTTTTATCGGTCGGCATTTTGCCGGACCAGTGGTCAGCCGTATTTCCAGTCCCGGCTTGTTGACCCTCAGCTGCGCTCTCGCGGCGCCAGGTTTGTATTTACTTGCCTTGGCTGACTCGCCAATTACCGCATTTGCCGCAGCAACTATCTGGGCCGTAGGTATCTGTTACATGTATCCCACCATGCTTGGTTGTGTGGCCGAGCGATATCCAGCCGGTGGCGCCCTAATGTTAGGTCTTATGGGCTTTGCTGGCGGTTTAGCTACGCAGTTTGTGTTGCCTTTCATGGGCGCAATTTTTGATAGCGCTAAAATTTCTGCAGCGGGTGGGGTCGATGCATTACGTGGTCTAAATAGTGATGAGCTGGCAACTATCATTCGCGTGGCGTCAGTTGAATCATTCCAAGTGGTGGCGGTTGTGCCATTGGCATTGGTGCCAGTTTTCACGATATTGTGGTTGCGAGAACGTAAGCTGCAAAAAGCGGCGCTATAGAGATCACTAAAGAGTAGTCTCTGGTAGCGTATGCAGTTGGATTTTGCTGCAAAGTTAGAAGGTTCTGGTGGTTTTGCATTTGAGTTTTTGGGTTCGAAAACACTCGATGAAGAGTGAATTTGTAGAGGGGTTTTATGCAACGGCGTGACGTACTAAAAAGTTTGGCTGTGGTGCTTGGAGGCGCAGTTTCGCATTCGTGTTCTCAAGCGGTAGAAGTACCTGCTGCTCAGCGTGTCGCTGTGGCGGGCGTCATGACAGATGAGCAACGCGCGGCAGTTTATCGGTGCGCTGATCTTATTATTCCCGTCACAGATACGCCTGGGGCCATTGACGCTGGGGTCGATGAATTCCTCGATTATGTGATCTCCGTTTGGTACCAAGAGGACGAGCGCGAGGTGTTTTTTGCTGGTTTGGCGCAGATGCTAGCGGAAGCTCAAGGAGCTTATGGGCAGCACTTTATTGCACTCAAAGAGTCAGAACAGGTGGCATTATTGCAAGCAGCGCAGGGCCGTGAGCTGACATCCAACCCCTTAGACTTTGGCGAGTCTGGCGGCGGTTTTTTCAAAAAGATCAAAGAACTAACAGTGACTGGTTATTACACCTCCAAAGTTGGCGCAACCATAGAGCGCAAGTATGTGCCCATGCCAGGTTTCTACGATGGTGACTACAAATTCAGCGAGGTGGGTCGGTTATGGGCAAAATAGACACAATAGACACAACTCAAGAAGTAGATGCCATTGTCATTGGATCGGGCATTACCGGTGGCTGGGCGGCTAAAGAACTCAGTGAAAAAGGTTTAAAAGTGCTGATGTTGGAACGGGGCAAACCCCTTGAACACGGCACGGGTTATGTAGGCGAGCACCAGCCGCCTTGGGAGCGCAACAACAAAGGCATGCGCCCGCGAGAGCTTTACAAAGACGAGTATGAAATTCAGTCCACGTCTTATGCTTTTGATGAGACCACTCGACATTTTTGGAACAACGACGCGCAGAATCCTTACGATTTTAACGAGCAAGATCCGTTTCACTGGGTCAGGGCTGACGTTGTGGGCGGTCGCTCGCTATTGTGGGCGCGCCAGAGCTATCGCTGGAGCGATTTAGATTTTGAGGCGAACAAGAAAGAAGGCATTGGTATTGACTGGCCTATTCGCTACAAAGATCTGGCGCCTTGGTACTCCTATGTTGAGAAATTTATTGGCGTTAGCGGTCAGGCTATGGGGCTTGACCATTTGCCAGACGGTGAATTTCAAAAGCCCATGGAGATGAACGTGGTTGAGCGCCATGTAGCCAGTGCAATTGCCGAAAATTTTTCTGACCGCGTGATGACCATTGGGCGCACGGCGACGTTAACGGAGCCTCTGCCGGGTAGGGCCGCATGCCATTATTGCGGGCCATGCCATCGTGGTTGTAGTACCGGTTCTTATTTCAGTTCGCTGTCCAGCACTTTGCCCGCAGCTAAGGCTACGGGCAATTTTGACCTTCGGGCAAATGCCTTGGTTGAAAGTCTAGAGTATGACGCTGACACTAAGCGTGTCAGCGCTGTTCGAGTAATAGATACCGTAACGGGTGAGCGCAGTCGTTATTCCGCCAAGTTGATCTTTTTGTGCGCATCCACGGTGGGTTCAACGCAAATTTTGCTCAATTCAACTGATGCTGATAGTGGCAGAAGTTTCGCCAATACAAGCGATGCCCTTGGGCGTTATATGATGGACCACACCTATAGAGCTGGCGCTCGGGGAATCATTCCTGGCTTTGAGGAGTATTACCCTTATGGCAACAGACCTAATGGCATCTATATTCCACGCTTCAGGAATGTGGACGGTGACGATGGCCTCGGATTTACTCGAGGTTATGGTTATCAAGGCAGCGCTGGGCGCTTGTCTTGGGACACTATGTCTAAGATAACCCCAGGCTTTGGCGCAGATTTTAAAGCAGGTCTGCGTAAGCCGGGCCCTTGGTATATGAACCTCGGCGGCTTTGGTGAAATTCTGCCTTACGCACACAACACTGTAGCCTTGCATAAATCTAAAAAAGACCGTTTTGGCATACCACAGGTGACCTTTCACTTTGAATTTGGCGAAAATGAGAAACGTCACAGAGAAGATGTAGTCGAACAAGCAGTTGCCATGCTAAAAGCTGCTGGTGCTACACGCATAGACCCGTTTAATGCAGAAATGGTTGGCGGCGCAGCCATTCATGAAATGGGCACTGCGCGGATGGGGCATGACCCCAAGGAAGCTGTACTCAACGCGCATAATCAAGCCCACGCCGCGTCTAACCTGTTTGTCACCGATGGCTCCGCTATGGCCTCAGCGTCCTGCGTGAACCCGTCTCTGACTTATATGGCGCTCACAGCTAGGGCAGTTGACTATGCGGTGACGCAATTACAAGCGGGTGCAATCTAATGTCTTGGCGTCGCTATGCGCTTGCTATTGTCGTTGTGGTTATCGCAGTACTGATGTACCAAAACTGGATCTATGTGCGCGCCATATATAACCAGCCTCAGCTGTTTCGAGCGCCGGCATTTGATACCCAGGCACCCCAACTTCCCCAAGACTTGGGCAATGTGGCCATTTTGAGTTTTTCAAAAACCAATGGTTATCGCCACCTGCAAAGCATTCCCGCGGCTATCCAAATGTTGGATGAATTGGGTGCTGAAAATGGCTGGCAGTTTTATCACACGGAAAACGCGGCCGTTTTTAACAAAGCAGACCTCAGTCGTTTTCAACTGATTATTCTCAATCATAAAAGCGGCACTGTTTGGACAGATGAGCAGCGCTTGGCTTTGCAGGACTTTGTGGAATCCGGTGGTTCGCTAATTGCGCAACACGCTGCGGGCGGTGACCAAGGTTATGAATGGGGTTGGTACTTTGATCAAGTGCTTAAAGCGCAGTTTGTAGATCACCCCATGACAGCACATATTCAGCCCGCAGATTTACTCGTTGAAGACCAAGGTCATCCTGCCACTGCGCACCTACCTAACGTTTGGCAACGCAGTGACGAGTGGTATAACTTTAGTGCCAGCCCGCGGGATAAAACTAATGTGCTAGTGAGTATTGATGAATCCACTTATGACCCGGAAAAAAGCCCAATGGGTGAAGATCACCCGCTAGTTTGGTGGCACGAGGTAGGCGAAGGTCAAGTGTTGTACAGTGCTTTGGGGCATACGCCAGCCACTTACCAAGAGCCGCAGTTTCGCCAGTTTATTCGTGGCGCAGTGATTTGGGGTTTGGCTGAAGCCGAAAAAAATGCAAAATAGAATCAAGCAAATCTGCACACAAACAAGCAAAACAGAAACAAGAATACCCACTAAAGCGCCGCTTGTTTGACGAAAAAATTTATAACATTAAGACAAAAAGTAGTAAGGAGAGAGAGATGAATTTTGATATTCCACAGGAAATGCAGGCTTACTTAGCTGAGCTCGACCAATTTATTGAAGACGAGATTAAGCCCCTAGAGCAAGAAAACGACAACATTCGTTTCTTTGACCACCGTCGTGAAGATGCGCGTACCGATTGGGAACGCAATGGTCTGCCGAATGAAGAGTGGGAGTTATTGCTGGTGGAAGCAAAGCGTCGCGCTGACGCCGCAGGTCACTACCGTTATCCGCTGCCAAAGGAATACGGGGGTCAGGAAGGCACTAATTTAGGCATGGCCATTATCCGAGAGCACTTTGCAGCTAAAGGTTTGGGGTTACACAACGATTTGCAAAATGAACATTCTATTGTAGGTAACAATGTTGGTCTGTTGCTGATGATCGAATACGGTACCGACGAGCAAAAGGCTGAATGGATTGACGGTCTAGCTGAAGGCAAGATGGGTTTTGCTTTTGGTATTACCGAACCAGATCACGGATCTGACGCCACTCATATGGAAACCACCGCGGTACGCGACGGCGACGAGTGGATTATTAACGGTTCCAAAACTTGGAATACCGGCATTCACAAAGCCAAACACGATTTAATTTTTGCCCGTACCAGCGGCAAAGCCGGTGACGGTAATGGTATCACTGCATTTTTAACCCCAACTAAAAGCGAAGGTTTTGCCGTTGAAGAAATGCTTTGGACCTTCAATATGCCTACGGACCACGGCCGCGTATCTATGAAAGATGTTCGTGTGCCAAATGGCGCCATTTTTGGTGGGGAAGGCCGTGGACTGGGCGTGGTACAACATTTCTTTAACGAAAATCGTATCCGTCAGGCAGCCTCGTCCTTGGGTGCGGCGCAGTTTTGTATCAACGAATCAATTCAATATGCCATGGAGCGTAAGCCGTTTGGCAAGCCGCTTTCCACTAATCAAGGCATTCAATTCCCACTGGTTGAGTTACAAACTCAGTGCGAAATGTTGCGCGCGTTAATTCACAAGACTGCTTGGCAAATGGATACATATGGCGCGTTTTCCGTGTCTGACAAAGTATCGATGTGTAATTACTGGTCAAATCGTCTGTGCTGCGAAGCCGCGGACCGCGCAATGCAAGTGCACGGTGGCCTAGGTTATTCGCGCCATAAGCCATTTGAACATATATATCGTCATCACCGTAGATACCGTATTACCGAGGGCGCTGAAGAAATTCAGATGCGCCGTGTTGCCGGCTATCTGTTTGGTTTTATGAACCAGCGTGCTCCTAAAGGCGTACAGGAAAGCTAGTATTTATGAGTTTAGTATCGAGTGAAGAGGGGGCCTCCAAGTTGTCCTTCGACCAATTGCTTGGGCAGTTATTGCCCAAGGTGATTGACGGTTTTGTCAGTTTGGATGGTGTTGAGCGCTTGTCCGCTGGCGCTAGCCAAGAAACTTACTGCATTGAAGCTGTCTCTTATACACATCTCCGAGCCCACGAGACGGACTC
>CAJXUL010000193.1 GCA_913060615.1 uncultured Gammaproteobacteria bacterium
TTTTAGGTGTCTATGAATCCAGATCTATCGCCGAAGAGGCTTGGGAGAGCAGACCTCAATCCATCAGCTCTCTTAAACCCTACTTCCGCGGCCTAGGCTCGCTACAAACTGCCATACGTGATGGCGCAAACTTGTAGCTAAACCTCATATGCAAAATGCCCGGAAACGGCTAACCACCTGCATTACCTCTTATTCAGCAGGTGGACTGTGTCAGCACAGCTGTTGCTTGGACTAATGGCTTGGTAGGAAGGACGGCTGCGCAGTCGTGCAAAATAACCATGTACATTGGTAAAGCTGGCAGTATCCATGCCATCTACCTCTAACACCATGGCCACAGACATCATGGGCACATCCGCAAGGCTAAACGCTCCGCAAAGATACTCTTGCCCATTTAACGCGTCTTCCAGAAACGGAAAAATCTCTCTGACCAAACCATCTCTGCCCTTTTGCATAGTTTCTTGGTCCCTTTGCTCTTCAGGGGACCACCAAGGCATCCAAATCATTGGCAAAAACTTAGACAGCACGCCTTCGTCTGCATAATTTTCCAGGGCACGGGCTTTAGCACGCAGCGCCAAATCCGGTGGCAGCAACGGCGCGTGTTCAGACTTTTCGTTTAAATACTCATTGATGACTGTGGAGTCATAAATGGTCAGATCGCCATCATCAATCCAGGGCACTTTACCCAGCGGGTGTTTTGCAAGCACCTCTGGCACCTTCTTCCACACATCCCCCGGACGCACCCCAACTATCTGATAATCAATAGATTTTTCTTCTAACACCACCTTGGTTTTGCAGCCATTGGTCGAACGCAATGTGCCGTACGGGTAGTCTCGTTCCATTGTGTAAAGTGAAATCATTTAGCGTCTCCCAGCCCTCGTTTACGATATTGATATAGGTTTTCTAGAGAAAAAATTACCACGGCTAGCCAGATCATAGAAAAAGTAAACCAGCGAATACTGGGTACCGTTTCTCCATAAAGAAATATCGCCAATAACAGCGTAATGGTAGGCGCCAAATATTGCACAAAACCCAGAGTGGTCAACGGCAGGCGCGTTGCGGCGGCGGCGAAAAAGACCAAAGGTATTACGGTAATCAGCCCACCTAACGCCAAGCTTGCACCGTCAAAAATTGTTCTAGTACCTTGATCTAGGTAAAGCAAAATCAGGTAACCCAATGCAATGGGCAGTACCAGCAATGTCTCAATGAAGAGTCCCACCACGGCAGGAAGATTGACCTGCTTGCGCAGTAGTCCATAAATCCCAAAACTCATTGCTAGCGTTAAACCCAACCAAGGGACACTGGCTTGCATCACTAACTCTGTGCCAACCCCAAAAGCCGCCACGCCAATAGCCAGCCATTGCAAAGGTCGCATGCGTTCTTGCAAAAACAACCAGCCCAAAATGACGTTAACCAAGGGATTAATGTAATAACCCAGGCTAGCCTCAGCAATTTTTTCCGCCTGAATAGCTGTGATAAACGTCAACCAATTAATGCTTAAAGCCATAGCTGTGACAACGAGAATTGTCAGCTGACTCCGTGTGAGCTTCCAAACCCCCGCCCACTGATTGGTTAGCCCAAGCAACACCAGAAGTAGCGGTATTGCCCAAACTATGCGATTAGCTAAAATTTCGAAAGGGCCAGCAAAGCCCACCCAAACAAAGTAAATTGGCGCTATACCCCATATCCCATAAGCACCTAGCGCGAATAACAACCCCTTTTTAGTTTCACCCGAAGACTCTGTCTTAACTTCCTCAGACTGGGGCGACGAACTCAAAAGTGGTCTTTGCGCTTACGCGTTTCAGCGAAAACTGCCACTGGATCAGCGCCACTTAAGCCAATGGTGTTCTGTAAATCAGCGCTTGTCGCTCGCACAAAGGGATTAGTCGCTCGCTCTAGCTTAATGCTTGTTGGCACGGTTGGAATGCCTTGGCTGCGCAGTTGCGCAATCTCTTTAATCCGGGCTTGCAGGGCCAAATTGTCAGGCTCAACTGTTATCGCAAATGCCGCATTAGCTTGGGTGTATTCATGGGCGCAATAAACTGTGGTGACATCTGGCAGTGCCATAAGTTTTTCTAGACTCACCCACATTTGCTCAGCTGTACCTTCAAAAAGGCGACCGCAACCCAGTGCAAATAACGTGTCGCCAACAAATGCCACGTCATCTTGCTCAAAGTAATAGGCAATATGGCCAGAGGTATGACCTGGCACTTCTATAACTTTAACGATGGTTGCGCCAAATTCGTACAAATCGCCTTCAGAAACCTGCACATCAATGCCAGGAATCCTGTGAGCATCATTGGCCGCGCCAACAATCGTACAACCCCATTGGGCCTTTAAGTCTTCGTTACCACCTGCATGATCAGCATGGTGATGGGTATTTAGAATATGAGTCAACTTCCAGCCCTTGGCTTCCAAAGCTGCATTAATAGGTGCTATTTCTGGTGTGTCGATGCTGGCAGTAGCGCCGGTGGCATTGTCGTGGACCAAAAATCCGTAATTATCGTCAAGACAGGCAATCTGCAGCACTTCAATAGTCATAAAATTTCCTTTAAAAATAGTAGGTTACTGGTTGGTGCCAGTGGAATAAATAAACGCGTGCGCAGCGCACCCGCGACACTAAAACTCTTGTGACCGCTTTTTCTTGTGGCCGTTTTAATGGTAAGTCCCGCCGGTAACATAAAATCTGGTACTGGGCGCATTAATGACTCCAAAAACTGACGGCGACCAGACTTCGACCTAGCAGTTATTAGGCACGGCGCCTCAAAATGACGCTTCCTTCCTCGCTACCACCAATTATCGCAGATCCAAAGCCAAGCCGACACAGTATTAAAAGGCCCGAACCAAGGGCTAAAAAAATTCACGTCCAGAGCACGCCTGCCCTAGGACTGCAGAACAGTGTATTCTAGCGTCCATACAATACCGCCTGCACAACCGTCAGACAGCACCTGTGCCGGCACGAAACTACAGATTCAAGACGCTACTAACCTATGAACAAAGTGTTGCAAGAAATTGTCGACTTACTGAATGTCGAGACTATTGAGGAAAACCTCTTTCGCGGTCAAAACCACAATACAGAGCACGTGTTTGGAGGGCAGGTACTGGCGCAAGCATTGGCTTCTGCCTACAGAACCGTCAACTCAGAACATGAACTGCATTCATTGCATGCGTATTTTTTGCGAGCCGGTGATTGGACCCGACCTATCCTCTACGAAGTAGATAGAATTCGGGACGGCCGTTCCTTCACCACCAGAAGAGTCGCAGCAGTACAAAATGGCAAAGCCATTTTCACTTTGTCTTGCTCATGGCAACGCCGCGAGGAAGGGCTGAGTCACTCACAGCCCATGCCAGATGTTCCTCCACCAGAATCACTACGCGGAGATCTAGAAGCCTATGAAGCTATGGCTAAGGAACAGCCCGATATCGCTCGCTTTAGCTTTCGCTTTAAAGCCATAGAGTCACGGGCTGTGGAAAAGATTTTGATGACCGATCGTGACGGTAAAGAGCACCCACCTATAAAACATACCTGGCTAAAAACTCGTGATCCGCTGCCGGATAACCCCGAAGTACATTTAGCGCTATTGGCCTATATGTCCGACCTAGACTTCATGTCAACCTCAATGCTGCCCCACGGCCGCAATGCCAGCAGAGAGTCTATTCGAGGCGCCAGCCTAGATCACGCCATTTGGTTTCACCGTCCCTTTCGTGCAGATGAATGGCTGTTGTTTGCCAAAGAATCCCCTAACGCCAGTGGCGCGCGTGGTTTTGTTAGAGGTCACTTCTTTAATCGCGCAGGCGAGCTAGTGGCCACGGCCGCACAAGAATGCCTTATTCGGCCCGTTGGTAAAAACCGCGATAGATTAGCTGCGCTTGCTGCCGCAAAGAGTTAGAAAAAAGAGAACTGAAAAAAGGACCATTGACGCCCAAAACCAATGAGAAAAATTAAGCATTAAAAAGGGCGCAAATTGCACCCTTTTTAAGAAGCCTTAAAGACTCGCTTTAAGTAACATTGCTACACACTACAGTGCTTCAAGAATTGCCTCAGCCGCACTGACTTCCAGCTTTCCTGGTGCCTCTACAGCAAGCTTAGAGACAGTACCGTTGTCTACGATCATGGCATAACGCTGTGAGCGCGTACCTAGACCAAAACCACTGCCATCCATTTCAAGACCTAACGCACGGGTAAAGTCGCCATTGCCATCGCCGACCATAACCAACTCTTCAGCGTTGGCATTATCGCCCCAAGCGCCCATAACGAATGCATCATTTACCGATAAGCAGACAATGCTGTCTACGCCTTTGGCTTTAATAGCGTCAGAGTGAACAACGTAGCCTGGCAAGTGAGCCATTGAACATGTTGGCGTAAACGCACCAGGAACAGCAAAAACAACAACCTTCTTATTTGCAAACAAATCGTCTGTGGTTACCGGGGTTGGCTTGCCTTCTCGCATAGTATGCATAGTAGCTGCGGGCAGAGCTGCCCCTTCTTGAATCGCCATGTTGAATCTCCTTTAGCACTAAAAATTTCGAGACCCGATTGTGGGCGCAGCCACAAATTGGGTCAACTGTTGATCTTAGTATGATCTTTTACATCACCTAACTTAGTTTAGGCCGAAACTATTTCCATGCAAATTGTGGTTGCTCAAAATGTGCTACCCGAGTGTCCAAACCCTTTAAGCAGACCTCACGAAACTGATAAATAAGCGCTGCTGTGGGCGTTGCAATAGCTTCCAAACCCACAGGCATGCGCAACACTGGATGCTCGCTGCTGTCTACCACATCTAATTTTGGCGCATCTTCACGCATAAACTCAGCCAATGGAATGCGATGCACGCTGGCCACTTCATCTGGATTAAAGTCCATTTGCGCACAGCTACCGGCCCAAACCACCACAGGGGTCATCACAAAACCAGAGCGTGTAACAAAGTCATCTAGGCAGCCCAAAACTGACGCCGCGGGAAGGTCCAAACCCACTTCTTCATACATTTCGCGCAGCGCAGCATCTACAATACTTTCGCCTGGCTCCACCCGCCCACCGGGAAATGCCCATTGGCCTGGATGGTTACGCAGTTTTTCCGAGCGCCGGGTGAGTAATAATGCTGCATCATTAGACCACGACTTAGGCGCATCAATGCCAGGGATGTCTGCGCCCATACCAAGGTCAACAATGGTAATAGCTACAGCAGCTGTGCGTAAATCCGCTTGGGTCGATGTTTGTGTGGCAAATCCTGCAAGCTGCTTAGCGATAGCATTTTGCAGATCGTCGTTACACTCATAAATCATAAAAAACTCACACTCACTCCTCTCGCATCCAAATATCTAAATACATTTGGGCCTTTAGCTGTTCTTTATATGCCGCTGAACTCTGGCTTACGCTTGTCTAAGAACGCATGCAGCCCTTCCTGACCGTCAGGTGTATTGACTAACCCGGCAATAGCGCGCGCTTCCAACTCCATTTGGGTCTCTAAACTGTGATCAAAGCTACCATCTAATAGCGCTTTCACCTGTCCAAATGCCTGAGTAGGACCAGCGGCAATCTTGGCCGCCAGTTTTTGCGCCGCAGCCGCCAATTCACTCGGTTCCACAACACTGTTTACCACGCCCCAAGCCAGGGCTTCCTCGGCATTCAATAGACGGTTAGTCAGCATTAATTCTCGAGTTCGGCGATCGCCGATCTTGCGCGGCATAT
>CAJXUL010000194.1 GCA_913060615.1 uncultured Gammaproteobacteria bacterium
TCTACACCTCTCTATTCGTCGGCAGCGTCAGATGTGTATAAGAGACAGCTTCAACGTATTTATTAATACGATCAAAATGCCGGTCGTTAACTATTGAGGTGTAATCTGGGTTATCCACCAAGGTTGGGTACATTTTAGCCACAGACTTTTTACTGGACTCAACAAACTCGCCCATGCGCTCTGAGGGTACAAATACATAGTCTGGGGCCAAACAAATTTGCCCGGCGTTGAGCATTTTGCCGGCCATTAACGCATCCGTAGTGGCCGCCATAGGCGCTGTGCGAGAAATCACTACAGGGGACTTGCCCCCTAGCTCTAAGGTGACCGGCACCAAGTTCGCAGCCGCCGCGCGCATAACATGTTTGGCGACGGAAGTAGCACCAGTGAAGAGTAAGTGATCGAAAGCAAGCGATGAGAAGTTAGCGCCGGTTTCAGGACCACCTGTGATGACCGCAATTTCATCTGCATCAAATTCTTTTGCGATAGCCGCAGCCATTGCTTTAGATGTTTCCGGCGTGTATTCGCTAGGCTTGATCATGCAGCGGTTACCCGCAGCTAAAATACCGGCAAGTGGCGTGAAGGTTAAATTCACTGGGAAATTCCATGGGCTAATAACCCCTACAACGCCCAAAGGCTGATATTCAACCCAAGCCTTAGCACCAAGTAACGCCAATATACCCGGTGTCACTTTGCGCTTTTGTTTTTTCTGCCAGCCAGCGAGGTGCTTTTGCGCATGCCGAATAGGGCCAATGGCTGAGGCGATATCAGTAAATATAGACTGATGTTCACTGCGATGACCAAAGTCCGCAGACATGGCCTCAACCAACTCTTTTTGGTTGTTCTTCAGCACATTTACTGCCCGTTCCAGACGATCAATACGCAGCTTGGTAGACACGACACCATCCGCCAGATAAGCCTGCTTTTGCCGTTCTAAGATAGTCTGCATCTGCTCTGCGGACATATCATCATCCATTGTCCCGGTCTGGGAAATTGATTCGCTCATAACACCACCCCTCTCTCATTTAATTTAGTAAGACTGCGCTTTTCCCTAGGATGCGCTAAACAGTCATAAGCCGTCCTTCACCTTCCTAAACACTAGAGCGCAACAAATCTGCTGTGTAAAAAATCTTAGCTTATGGCCGGCGCATCCGTTGCAACATATTCATCACGCAGAGTTCGTTTCAGTACTTTGCCTGTGGCGTTGCGCGGCAAGGCCTGAATAAATTCAACACTTGCAGGCACCTTGAACTTCGCCAATTTACCTAAACAGTGACCAATGACCTCATCGGCAGACAACTGGGCATCTGGCTTAAGTACCAGCACTGCTTTACCGGTTTCGCCCCATCGGTTATCAGGCACGCCGATAATGGCAGCTTCTGCCACCTGCGGCAGTTGGTATAGCACGTTTTCTACTTCTGCTGGGTAGACGTTTTCACCGCCAGAAATGTACATGTCCTTCCAACGGTCAACTATGTAGATAAATCCTTCATCGTCAAAACGCGCAGCATCACCTGTCTTCAACCAACCCTCCACAAAGGCATCGCTAGTTGCTTCAGGTTTGTTCCAATAGCCGGGGGTAATATTTGGTCCACGAATGAGCAATTCGCCCACCTCGCCCCAAGGCAACTCTGCGCCTTCGTCATCAATAATCTTAACTTCCGTGTGCAGCAACGGCTTACCCGCCGAACCAATTTTACGCAGCACATCCGCTGCGTCTAAGCAGGTACCGCCGGGGCTGGTTTCAGTCATACCCCAACCTTGTATTAACGACACGCCGCGGTCGATCCAGCCGGAAAGAATGGCTTCTGCGCAAGGTGCGCCACCTACGCCTGCGGTTTGTATACGACTGAGGTCAGTAGACTCAAAGTCAGGGTGTTGCATCATAAATTGATAAGGCGCGGGTACGCCAAAGAAATGGGTAACGCCTAAGTTAGCATCGCCAATAATCGACAACGCACGACCAGGCTCAAACTCGCGCATCAGCAAAATTTGCCCACCAGCGTGCAGCACAGGGTTGGCGTAACAGTTCATGCCGCCAGTGTGAAACAAAGGCAAAATCACCAGTTGCACAGTGTTGGCACTCACCCCAGCAGGCATGCCCAGGTTAATGGCGTTATAAAGATTCATGCCGAAAGTAATCATCGCACCCTTAGGGTGGCCGGTGGTACCCGAGGTATACATGATCATGGCAACATCATCGTGCGTGCACTCGATGGCCTCACACTTTTCGTCTGCCCCGGATAACGCCAGCTCATAGCTTGAACTGGCATTCTCAATGGCCACCTCTAAAGTATGGGCAAAGCTGCAAAGGTCCTGCAGCGCGGCGGCTTGCTCGCTAAAAGTCTGATCAAATATCAACACTTTGGGGGTAGAGTCATTAAGAATATATTCCAACTCCGGCACTGTTAAACGCCAGTTGAGGGGAATACAGATAGCACCAATCTTTGCGCAAGCAAACTCGGCTTCAAAAACCTCAGGACAATTTGGCGTAAGCAGCGCAACGCGATCACCCTTGGTCACACCTTGGCTTTGCAACCATGCCGCCAGACGCTCTGCGCGTTGATCTAGCTGGGCATAAGTCAGCTCGTTGCGGGTGTCTAAATCGATGATCGCTACTTTATTACCGCGCATGTTGGCGTGATAGGCGGTCCAATCGTAATACTTAACGCTCATAGAAAATCCCTGTTTAAATGCAAAGCAAAAGACTATACAACAACGAGAAAAAATCTAAACCTAGGTGTAAGGAACTGATATAAGGTACTGATATAAAGCGCAAAAGCAGATATGGCGAAGGCCTTTGAGAAATCGCCAATTGCCTCCCTAAATTGCCTCCCTAAATTGACGCTCTAAATTGACGCTCTAAATTGACTCTCTAGGGTGCCGGGACTATCTTCACGGGTCACAGCAATGCACCTTCAAGGGCCAACCTAGGAACCGCCAATGACATTTTCTATTACTTATTGCGTGCAGTGAAACTACGCGCCACAAGCGGTCAGTTTGGCTGCAAAACTGAAATCTGAATTTGCGTTAGACGTTGAGTTGATTGAGGCCGGCGGCGGCGTCTTCGAAGTTATGCACGGTGACGCCTTGGTTTATAGCAAAAAACAAACGGGCACTTTTCCTAACGAAGATGCACTCGTCACCCAGATCAAAAATAGATAACCAGCGCATGCCTAACATCAATACGCAGCCGCCCATCACACCCATAAAAGGCAAATTTAATGAGTAAGTACATAGCAGCAAAATACGCCAGCGAAAACCCATCACTGGCTCACAAACTTTCGCGCACACGGGTAATCACTAAAGCGCTATTGGCTGCTGGAATGTGTTGCACGTTATTGGCTTGTTCTGAACCGCAGCAAACCCAAGAGACGCCAGAAGCAGCAAAGACCATCATCAACAACGTCAGTGTTGTAGACCCAGTAGACGGTTTAGTTGCTCTGCAACAGGTCGTGATCCAAGCGGATAAAATTATTTACGTTGGCCCGGCCGAAAACATAGAAAAGGTAAATGAAGCTAACGACAAAAATCAGGTGATAGACGCAACTGGTCAATTTTTAATACCCGGCCTGTGGGACATGCACGTGCATTTTCTTTATGACGAAGCCCTAACGGATGTTATGCCTGAGCTGTTTTTGCGTTATGGCGTGACCAGCGTTAGAGACACTGGCGGTGATGTGAAAAAGCTAGCCTCCCTGCGCGAAAAGCTCAAAGATACACCCGCTCCACGCATCTATTTTTCCGGCCCCTTATTAGACGGTAAGTTTGTAGTTTATGACGGCAGCGACCCTAGCCGCCCGCCCCTTGGCACAGGTGTTCTTGATGCAGAATCTGCTATGGACACAGTCACTGCGCTCAAATCAGCAGGTGCGGACTTTATAAAAATCTACGAACTCATAGATCCTGCGACCTATAACAGCCTCGCAGCGGCGGCAAGGCAACTAGATATGCCGATAGCGTCCCACGTACCCCTTATGATGACCGCAGATGTAGCAGGCCCAATGGCTGGCTCCATGGAACATTTACGCAATATTGAACTGGCTTGTGCGGCAAACTGGCAAGCACTGCTGACACAGCGCCAAGCTAAAATAACTGGATTCACCGAAGGGTTGGGTTACACCTTACGTAGCGAACTACACAGCGCACAGCGCATTCCTGCCATTAAGGCCTATGATGAGACCCGCTGTAACGAAGTACTAGATACCCTCACCAATACTATTCAGGTGCCCACACTGCGCTTGAATACTGTGCTCATGCTTAAACCCTTTGAACGGGCTGATTGGCCAGACGCCGCAACAGCTTTGCCGCAAGACGTGCTGGAAAACTGGCAGGCGAGAATAGATTTGCTCAATACCAGCAGCCTAGGCATGGATCATACCTTCGCCAACTGGAGTCAGTTTTTAATTGCTAGATTGTTGGAACGAGGCGTACCCATTGGTGCAGGCACTGATACGCCAATTGGCCTTGGCATCCCCGGCTACAGCCTACATACAGAGCTGGAGTTACTGGTAGCCGGCGGCATGAGCACACAGCAAGCGCTTTATGCAGCCACCGTTACTCCCGCTAAGTTCTTGGGATTAGAGGACACTATGGGACAAATCAAAGTGGGTATGGCAGCTGACTTGGTATTGCTCAGCAGCAATCCACTGGAAAACATCGAACACAGCAGAACGGTTACCAAGGTGATGTCTAGAGGCTTATGGGTTGAATGATTTTAGGACAGGTCTAACCACTCGGCTCTTCAGGGCCGGGTAGCCTGCTGGTTGGTAGGTGATGATGATGGCGCGACGCGGTGCGTCTGAATAGTTGGGTTGAGAGCCGTGAACAATGTGCGGATCAAAAAACACCACGGACCCAGCCGGCGCTTCCATCAACACTTGGTCTTGTTCAGAAAAAGCATTGGGATGCGTAAAAAAGCCCTGTAACTGGGAGCCATCCTCACATCCAGGCAGACGCCCATTTTTGTGGCTGCCCTGAATCACTCGCAGGCAACCATTTGACGCATCCGCATCGTCAAACAAAACCATAACGTTAGGCAACTGATCCACGTGATCACAGTCATGTATCCAATAAGGGGAGTCTTGGTGCCAACGAAAGCCTGAACCTTCTTTGGCCGGTTTTAGATTCAATTTAGCCGTCCACAAAGACAGTTTGTCGGTGCCAACTATTTGCTGCATGGGCTGCGTCAGCCGTGGCTCGTCAATTAAGGCATCGAACTGCTCACTCAATTCATTAACCGGCTCAATGACCCGCACAGATTCATTCCCCACCCCATGCTCAAACTGCACAGTAATAAAATCTATGTCCGCGAAGCGGTTACCGTCCAATGCATAGGGGGAAATTTTACGCCCCTGACTAGCACCAATAACAATCAGCTCAATGGCACGATTTTGCGCTTGCTGCGCTGCTGTACGAAATTCAATCAACTCAGCGTCAGAAAAAACGCTTTCTCTAACTAGGAACCCCTTTGATTTGTATATCGACATTTCACTGCCGCTAAGAAAAAAAGACAACACACCTCCCCCCTCCGCAAAAAAACTAGACTAAGTAACTGAGGCAGCAAAGTTATATCCCACCCTTGGATCAGGAATTTCTCTTGGGGTCCACCAAACCACTACAGCTTTTAAGGTCCAATTATGCTCCTGTCTCTTATACTCATCTGACGCTGCCGACGAATAGAG
>CAJXUL010000195.1 GCA_913060615.1 uncultured Gammaproteobacteria bacterium
TCGCTATTGTTGCAGAGTTATATTGCTGTGAGTGGGGTGCTTTTGCTGGGTAGTTTCGGTCGAATTGCCCAGGTGTCGGAACCGGCGGCAGAGCAAGCGGGCGATAACGCCTCTGCTTAGATGTAGGCCTTCAGCTCGGCGCTGGCGCCAGAGGGAAGGTTTCGGGTTGTGTAACTAAACTTCTTCAATCACATCACCTAACGTAATAGGGCCCCTAAAGACTTTCAATGTAGGCTTCAACTTGTCTGCATTTTTCCAGCCCACCAAAATACTCAATTTCATCTTCGTCGAAGCTTGTTATGGTCGTTAGCAAGTCTTGTCGTGCTTGAGGGTAGCCGGCAATATCTGCCAGAGGCTGAAACCGTGGGTTGATGGTAAACAGCAAGTAATCCTCATGAACCCGGCACAAGGTTTCTCGCTCAGAGCGGACAAACCACTGCTCTGGGCCGTTTTTCATAGTTACATCTGGTTCATTGTGAAAGCGCTGAGTGTCATCGTGGATAAACCAGTTCGTCCGCTCGAAAGGTTTCATTAGCGGCGCGTTTTGGATAAACCTTTCAATGGGGTCGCCAATTTTTGCATTCATACTCTCCACCGGCTGGTGAATCTCTCGCAGCGGCTTGCCTATTTTGGTGCGCACATCCCAATAGCTGGGTGAGCACACGCAGGCGGCAATGAGGCGCTGGGGTACAGCGGTTTGCATAAGACATAAATCGTCGGGCACTTGCATGGCAAGATTGGCAATAAGATCTGGGTAAGTGTGTGCTACATCAGGGCGTTGGGCGGCCAGCGCCTGTTGCGCGGTCATAGCCGCTTTAAGATCATCTACTACGGCGGTCACTTCGTCATAACAGGTCTCTAGTAGATGGCTTTTGTGCGCAGCAATATCCGCGGTCATGGGCACAGGAAACCAGTTCTGCAAGTCGATAGGAGCTAGGCCCAAACGGTACTTTGGTTTACCACCTTGCCAAGGCGGGTTTTGCCAAAACACACTGGCAGCACTTGGCTGTTTGGCGCTCTCAGTATTTATTGATTCTTTGCTAATAGCCGCTGCCCGTTTGTATTCTACTTTTTGTTTACTACTTTGATTTTTGTTCGTTCAAATCCCAGTCGTAATCGTAATCTATAGCGTTTTTAGATGCCAAAATGCTTTGTGCTTGTTGGGGCAGTTGAGCGGCAAGGTAGGCCTTAAGACCTTTTTCATCTTCGCTAAAGTCCTCTAAGTACCAATCAAAAATACTCGACAGCACGAGCTTATTTTTTCTTAGCGACACGCCTCTCGGATGGCTTAGGTAGCGCTTTTGCGCGCGCTGCAACTGCGTTTGGACATTACTAGAGGAGTAGGCTGTTTTGCTGAGGTTAGGGCAACCTATGCTGGCGCAGTTAAGCGCAAAGTGCAGCCTGTGATCTTGCCAAATGGGGCGCAATATTCTGTGCTCAATGTCATTTAGAGTAACAGCCTTACCCTCAATTGTGAGCAGTTCATCATCCCAGGGCCCAATGCTAAAGAAGCTGCTTTTCATCTTCAGAATGCTTTTAGCCTTGGGGTATTGCAGCACTACTTGCACAGTCAACGCGTTGTACAAATTAGTCCAATAGGCTAATTGTTCTGCTCGGTTTAATTGTGTGGGTGTGAGCGCTGCGAGCGCGTCGATGTAGCGGTTGAGCTGATTTTTTTCTGCTTCTGAAAACTGTTTATAGCTGACACGATTAATGTTGTCGGCATTCTCGTGTACGCGCTGATCTAGCACGTGTTGCCACAGGCTGTGGTCAACTACTACGGTAGACTCTGGGTTGTGAGTGGCCCAGTGGCGCCAAAGATCAGTCTTCGGCGCCGCCTGTGCGCTGCTAGCAAAAGTGCCAGCAAGCACGCTCGTCATTATCAATATTGCTGCGCTAGGGCACAGATACTTAAGCCTCTTTAGTTGTTTAAGCATACTTTCATAGACCGGGCTAAGGGTCAGAAAGTATAGCGCAGACCTAGGGTCACGCGTCGACCCGGTTGTGGCGCACTGTCTTTAATAAACGACGTGTGGTGCCTTTGCTCAGAATCGGTGAGATTATCGCCGCGTAGGAACAACTCAAAATCCGCATCTCGGCTAGTGGGTATTTGCCATCCTAAGTATAGGGACAAGTCATTGTAGGAGTCCGTGGGCAACTCAAAGCTAGCAACGTCGTCCTGCTTAAATGCATGCACGTAGTCGATACTGAAGGCAAAGTTCTGCCAGTCTAGGTCTGAACTTAAGCCAATTCTGCTGGGCGGAATAAGCGGGAGGTTAGATTCAGTTGGGGCATCTATGTCTGCACGCACAACATCAAAAAATCCTCTAAAGCTAAGGTCGCGTTCACCGAATAACCCCGTGGTGTAAATGATTTCACCATCTATACCGGTAAAAGTGGCATCGTCTTGTTCCCATAGAAATACCGGCAACTCGTCCAATTCGCGGTTGTCAGCGTTTTGGTAGATAAAATCTTTGAAGTCTGAGTAGTAGACGCTCACGGTTACGTCCCAAGGTGTATTGGAGTACGACAGACCTAACGTTGCACTCAAAACTTTTTCCTCGTCAAGAGCGGCGTCACCAATTTCAAAGCGGTTGGTGGCAAGGTGCGGGCCGAAGCTGTATAGCTCTTCACCAACGGGTGCTCGTTCTGCGTAATCTAGGGCGATTTTCCAAGTTAATTGTTCACTTAATGGAATAACTAAACCGCCAGATCCTGCAATTGTAGTGAACGAGCGCGATGCTCCGGTTGCTGGTTTATGTGAAACCCTTTCCAAGCGTAGACCTGTTTCAAGATCAAAGCGCTCAAAGCCGGTTTCATTCAGCCAGAATGCGCCCAATGATCGGCTGTCTACGCCGGGGACAAAGGCTTCCTCGCCTTCAACACTAAAGTCGCGCTGGTCAAACTGAACGCCGTACACATTGCGTTGGTTATCAGCTTCCTTTGTCAATTCTACGCGGCTCTCAAAAGCGTCGTTTTGGAAAAAGGTTGCTACTTCACCGTTGGGTTCAATCTCTGAATGCTCATAGTCGTTGTGGCCAAGACGCAGATTAAGGCTGCTAAAAGTACCGAAAGGGTTTTTGATACCAGCTTCAACGTCTATCCGAGTTTGCTCCATATCCAGAATCGGCGTTAGGCCAGCGAATTCGTCTTCTTCGTCCTCGTGCTCTTCCTCGTCATGTTCCTCTTCTTCATGATGCCCGTGTCCGCCGGGTAAGCCATATTCAGCTTCGGTGCGGCTAATGGCTGCGCCTAAAAACCCTTTTTCAGTGGCATAGCTAAGTCCCAGCGCGCCGCCGTCAGTTTTATAGTGACTGCCGGGTAGGGTGTCGCGAGCTTCTTCCTCTTCCTCGTGTCCCTCTTCCTCTTCCTCTGATGCACGTAGTGCTCCTGATTCGGCAAAGCCATTAATTTTGTAGTTTTCGGCCCGGCGATCGAATGCGTCGACATGCCAGAGCCAATTTTCAAAGCCGCCATCTATTCGGCCAGCAAAATTTTCTTGATCACCATTGTTAGCCACACTGGCCTCAAAACGCCCGGTGGTGGCATCATCTGCGCGCAGATGTGGCACTCGCCCGGTGTGCACGTCCACTACGCCGCCAATGGCACCGTTGCCGTAAAGTAGGGTAGATGCGCCTTTCAGTACTTCTATTTTGTCTGCGATAAAGGGTTCAACAGACGTGGCGTGGTCGCCGCTGGTGACAGACACATCCATGGTGCTGAGGCGATCTTCCATAACCCGTACTCTAGTCCCGCCCAAGCCATGAATAATAGGTCGCCCCACTGCTTGGCCAAAACTCGCTGAATGAATACCCGGCTGAGAGGCCAGTGTTTCGCCAAGGCTGGGCGCTAGATTTCGCAGTAGCTGTTTGCCACTCAGCGTTTGTATGGCTTGTGCTAGACCCTCACCGGACAAAGGGTGAGCGCTGACGAGCACTTCCTCGATCGTATTACTGCTGTCTACTGTTTCATTGGCGAGGCGATCTTGTTCAGGGTTATCTGCAAAGGCAGTAGGCATGCTTAGCGCCAAAGCGGTAGCGCTTAAAATAGCGCTTAAAGTCGTTATATTTTTCATAATTTCCACTAATTATTTCCAACGACAGATATTGTTAGATAGCTGTCGCTGAGAAATTAAAGATTTACAGTGCTGCCATGCGTTCCGTTAAAACGCAGCTTCATCTGCCTGTAAATGTAAGCCACAGGCAAGCACCGGATTTAAAACTCTTAGCAAAAAATAGGTCTAAAACTAGAGCTATTTTTAGGTTTTTTCTGGAGCCTTTTCAGGGCTATGAAAAAGTAGCGGGGGGCGCTCGTTGGCGGTGTTGTTTGGGGGAGGTGGCAGGTAGGTCAGCCAACGGTCTGGCTTGCGTACCTATTGCAGTTAAAGCAACTGGTCCTGACAGGGCGATTGGCCCCGCGTCAGATCCAGGACTTTGCTCTATTTGGCAATAGAGGCAATCGGTTTCTTGTTCAACGCTTGAGTGAAGGTGGCTGAGGTCGTAGGGCAACACAAGGCCGGCTAGTAATAGCAGGCCCGCGAAAACCTTGGTTACAGTCCCAATGACTTTCAAATTTTGAAATTTGTTTGTCAGGTGTGCCATTTCTATTTTTGCTGCCGGAGCAGTTAACGTTGTGTTTCTGAACTTACTTCAGGCGAAGGATTGATCATTTTTGTCTTTTTGTAAAGTGGTTAAGTCTACATTAGTGATGAAGTGACGGAGGGAATGTAAACGGACAGGGCCTTTTTGAGGCTTTTTTGGTGAAATAGGGCGGGATATCCGGGATGTTTCCCGGACGTTTTAAGCTTCCTTCCCATCACGCTTAACGTGCTGTGCATCTTTGCAGGTCTTGGGTGGATATCTCCACGTTGAGGTCAACTTGTCCCTAACTTACCCGCTACGTTTGTCGCAACGCATTCCTAACTTTTTCTTGGCTAGGGCGCTTTCTTCGTTTCAATCCACGAGTCGATTTTACGCTCTAGCAAAGACAACGGTAGCGCGCCGCCACCAAGAATTGCGTCGTGGAACTCGCCAATATTAAACTTATCACCCAACGCCGCAGTTGCTTTGCGGCGCAGTTCTTGGATCTTCAGCATGCCAATCTTGTAGGCAGTGGCTTGCCCCGGCATAACAATATAGCGCTGAATTTCTGAGGTGATACTTTCTAGTGGTTCAGGTGAGTTGGCGCTGAAGTAGTCAATAGCTTCTTGCTCTGTCCAACCTTTGGCGTGTAGCCCCGTGTCTACTACCAAGCGAATTGCGCGCCAAGATTCCGCTGTTAAACGGCCAAAATCTTGATAAGGGTCTTTGTACGTGCCAGAAATTTCTTTCGCTAACCATTCTGAATATAACCCCCAGCCCTCTGAGTAGGCTGTGAAGTTGGCTTGGGTGCGAAAAACCGGAATGTCGGTTAATTCTTGGGCAATAGATAATTGCATATGATGTCCGGGAAGGCCCTCATGGTAGGCAATGACTTCCAATTGATTTTTCGGCATGGCGTTCATATCAGACAAATGCGCGTAATAAATGCCAGGTCTTGAGCCGTCTGGGGTGCCGGGGTAGTAGTGTTGTGCTGCGCCGTCTCGCTCACGAAAAGGCTCAACTCGTTTTACTAATAAGTCGGCTTTGGGCTGTCTCTTATACACATCTCCGAGCCCACGAGACGGACT
>CAJXUL010000196.1 GCA_913060615.1 uncultured Gammaproteobacteria bacterium
CAGGCTAGACAAGCTGCCGCCGTGGTCGGCTGCGTCAAACAAATCCATTGCTCGAGAAAGATATAAGTAGCAGTTGGCGTCAAAAGAGCCGATGAATTTGTTGGCATGAGTCTCTAAGTAGGATTCAACTTCAAAATCAATACCAAACGGACTGTCTTCGTCAGTAAAACCCAAGGCCCGTTCGCGGCCAAATCGCTCGCTCCATTCTTCACCAGAGCGATAGCTGATCATGCCCAGTTTTCGCGCCAGTCGCATACCTGTCACCGGGCCGTGGTCTGCCAACAAATACTGGCCATTTTCCCAGAGTGGATCTTTACGAATGATCTCTCTTTGCAGTGAACGCAAAGCAATGGAGTAGGGTAGGCTTCGAGCGGCGGAAGAAATTGAAACAAGACGCCTTACTTTGTTTGGATGGTTAAGCGCAAAGGCCAGCGCCGTCATGCCGCCCATAGAGGCACCCACCACGGTGTGCAGTTGTTGCACATTAAAATGATCAAGCACCGTAGTCGCTGTATTTGCAATGTCTTCTACGGTAAGCACAGGAAATGTTAACCGGTAATGCTCGCCGGTCTCAGGGTCAACGCTCGCAGGCCCAGTGGAGCCAAAACAACTGCCTAAAGAGTTTATGCAAATAACAAAGTAGCGGTTGGTATCTATCGGCTTGTTGGGTCCGAGCATGTCCTCCCACCAGCCTGCCGAGGGATCAATATTGGAAGATGCCGCGTGGGCAGAAGGCGATAGTCCGGTAAATATCATTACGCAGTTGGACTGATCATCATTAAGTGCGCCCCAAGTCTCAAAGGCAAAATTAGGATTGCGCAGGACCCCACGCTTCATCAGAAAGTGACCGTCAAATTGCAGTGTTTTAAGTGCTTTCACAAATCCTCTCAAATGCCTTTAATGTGCAGAGGCTACAATAAAAGATCGCTGAGTCGGCGGCTACCCTAGGTGCTGATTCATGGTGAACGAACTTAACGGCCTAGATTCTAAAGCCCCTACTGTGGGGTAGAGTCATCCACAGAAAACGTCTGGGCAACCTGCTCTGCGTTCATCAAAACGTCGTCAATCAGCGCTAGAGCCACCTCGTCGAAAGGTATCCCTAGAAAAGCGGTAGTAGACAGCTCAATGAACAATTCCAATAACTGCTCTTCTCCCTCCACAGTATCAAGATCGACGAAGATCTTTGTAAAAAAGGCAGTGGCGGCTATTTGGCCGGTTGCGTTGAGGTGAAGGAGTAACTCTTCAAGGCGAGGTTTAAGGTCGCTTTTTACTGATTCTATAGCATTCATACCGCTACATTGCATGGTTATCTGTGAACGAATCGTGAAGGGGTTAGGTAGGTTTAAACTGGTTCAAAAAAGTCTCACTGAAGTTGTTGTTTTTGCAGCTGCTTAAGTCGTAGGATGCGCACCATGACCTGATCCGAGTCCTCCAACTAGTTTTCCTCAGAGGGTGCTGCCATGAAATCTATTCTGTCGTTGTTTAATCCTGTAGTGATCTTTTTAGCGCGTACGCCCCTGCATTTTTTGTTCAGCCACAATATTGTGGTATTAAATATTAAGGGTGTGCGGTCGGGTAAAATGTATTCAATCCCAGTGAGTTATTTAAAGACCAAGAGCGGTATCATCTGCGTGACGGAGTGCGCCGGAGTTTGGTGGAAAAATCTGCGTCAAGGGCAACAAATAGAAATACAGTTAGCCGGTAAATCATTATCAGCCTACGCCACAGTAGAAGCGGATGATGCGGGCAAAATTGCCACGGCACTAGAAAAGTTTTGTCGTAGCAGCCGCGCTAGTGCGTACTTTGCTAAGGTAGCTATGACCAAAGGCCAGCCGAACGAGCACGACTTGGCGGCCGCAACACCGAAACATGTACTACTTGAAATTGCGTTATAACCCTCACCTGTGAGGCGGTGGCCCCCCACAAGTGAACGACCTAGCTACTCATAATGATCTCGCAGGTTTTCAGTTCCGAGAACTCATCGCTCCAATCTAGTCTCTCAACATATTGGGGGCGCGTGTAGCCCTCAAAATGCTCCAACATATATTCCTTCACAGCTTGCTCAAACAAGTGCAAGCCCTCGCGGACGGTTGGTGCAGTAATGCGAACTTCAATGTCAAAGGGTTCTATAGGGAACTCGTCTTGATCATAACCCCAAATATCTTTCATTTTATAGGCGATAGGGTCCACAGGCTTCAATGCCAAAGTTTTTTCGTCAACTTGTCCACCTAGGTTAGGTTCCCATATCCAATTTTCGTGCTGCATTTATTGGTTATCCTTGTTCAGTGCGCCAAATGGGGCGCTTTGTCTTTGCTCTGCGTGGAATCTTTCGAGACGACTCTTGGCAGTAACTGTAACCCTAAACTTAGCCAAGATCTCTACACGTTTTAGAAATCTATTAAAAATTCGCCATAAACCCGCAATGATCATTATTTGTCTAATATAAACTTAGACTAAACGTATTTAATTCTCGAGCAGACCGATAGGATCCTAGGCTGTGAATTGACTCAGCGAGCAGGTAACGCTCCTTGCAAAGAGCAGTTTGCAGAAACTGACTACACGAGAAGGTTGAAGTTATGGATGTACAGGTACACGAAAATTGCGCGGCTACAGCTGATTGCCAAGACAACGACAACGACACGGGCTTAAGCAAAACCATTGCTACGCGGTCTGCGGGGCTGAAAAAGCTCGAAGATTTTATTCCCCGCGCCGGCCGGGCGTATCAGGCAACTAGAAACCTAGATTACGGCATGGCCAAACATTCAAATGTCTCCAATCTTTCGCCTTATATCCGCCACCGACTCATTACCGAAGAAGAGGTACTAGCAGCCGTTCTAAATGTGCACAGCGAAACAGATGCATTCAAATTTGTTCAAGAGGTTTTTTGGCGCAGCTATTGGAAGGGTTCCCTCGAACACCGGGGCATGCTCTGGTCAGAATACCAACAAAGCCTTCCATGGAATCTAGACAGCCTCAGAAAAGACCAAAAGCGATGGACAACTTATCAACAGGCGGTTGCCGGGCAGACAAATATTCAACCATTTAATGATTGGGTGACTGAACTGCTAACCACTGGGTATGTGCATAATCACGCGCGCATGTGGTTCGCTAGCGTGTGGATCTTTACCCTGCAGTTGCCTTGGGAGTTAGGTGCAGATTTTTTCCTGCGTAACCTCTTAGATGGCGACGCAGCTTCAAACACACTGGCTTGGCGCTGGGTCGCTGGCCTGCATACTAAAGACAAAACTTATTTAGCAACCGCCAGCAATATTCGCAAGTGTTCTGGTGAGCGGTTCGCAGACACCTGTGATTTTACTTTAGGTCTGAAACGTCTGGCCACGACGGCGCAACCACAGCAAGAGAATTTGTCCCCTGGCGCGTTGCAAACCACATCAATAGATTGGCCAAAGCCCATAACCTGCGTTCTTGGGCAAAATACTGTCGCTGGGGTACTGCTAACTGAGGACGATCTATGTACAGATTTACCATTTCAGCCATCAGCGATTGCGGTACTGTCGGCAACGCCTAGGAGTACCATTGCGCCAACTAATGAGTTGGTTCAGCAATTCACTAATGCTGCGCTTATAGATAGTTTGCAGCGCCTGACTGAGGAGTCCCAAGCTGAGGTTTGCCAGCACGCCATGACGGAAGAAGAGATCGTTCATTGGGCAGTTGAGCAGAAAGTAGAACAACTGTTCCACCCTTACGCACCGTCCGGTCCCACGCAAATACGCCTGCTCAATTTGGCGCCTAAGTTAGCAGCCAAGGGCATAAAACTCACGGCGTTCATGCGTGACTATGACCGCTTGGTCTGGCCCCATGCCAATAAGGGCTTCTTTCAGTTGGGTAAGCAGATCCCGAGCTTTTTGTCAGTGATGGAGTTGGGGCAAAACCTCAGCGCAGATCGAATACTCAACGGGCTTTAAAGCAAAAGTGCAAGGTTGCTAGGCGCAATAAATTCGTAGGCAGATAACGGCATTTGCAGTAGTTTATTGGCTTGATTAAGCCAGCTAAGTGGAATCAGATGAGTCTTTCTATCAACCGACCGATAAATCGCCGTAGAGTCATTCAGGGCGTAGGCGCAAGTTTAGGTGTTTTAGCGTTGCGCGGCTTCGCTGTTCACGCCGATGAACCGGTGCATTTCACCCACGGCGTGGCCAGCGGCGATCCCTTGGCAGACCGCGTTATTTTATGGACCAGAGTCATTCCAGGATCAGGCAATCACAGTGAAGTTAAGGCAATTTGGCAGGTGGCGGCTGACGCAGAATTCACCCAAGTCGTTAATACCGGCAGTGCCACTTCCTCTAAGTCAACAGATTACACGCTTAAGGTAGATGCAACGGGGTTGCCGGCTAACAGCAGTTTCTACTATCGGTTTATCGCAGCAGGCAAAACCAGCCCCACTGGCCGCACCAAAACGCTGCCACTAGGAATGGTGGATTCGTACAAGATAGGCGTTGCCTCATGCTCCAACTATCCCCAAGGTTATTTCAACGCCTATAAGCACATGGCAGAGAGCGATTTAGACTTAGTGCTGCATTTAGGAGATTACATTTACGAATACGCCCAAGGCCGGTATGCAAGCAAAGTTGCGTTAGAGCAGTTGGGCCGAAATGTAGAGCCCACCAGCGAAATCCTCAGTATTGAGGATTACCGTATGCGTTACGGCCTATATCGTACAGATCCAGATTTGATGGCCGTGCACCAGCGCCACCCATTTATCTGCGTGTGGGATGACCACGAACTGACCAATAACACCTGGAAAGACGGCGCCGAAAATCACAACGAAGGCGAAGGCGATTTTCATCAACGCATGCGTGCGGCGCGCCAGGCATATCACGAATGGTTGCCCATCAGAACCACAGCCAATGGTGACCAAGCACCGATTTACCGCTCATTTCAAATTGGTGAATTAGCGGATCTGCATATGTTAGATACCCGATTGCACGGACGCGATCGCGGGCTAGAGTATGCAAAGGACTTAACGTATCAGACCATCACATTTGATATACGAGAGCAAAGCGCGCCAAAAATTATTTCCTCTGCGCAGGCAGCATTGTTAAAAGAAGGACAGTCGCAACAACTACAAATGCCATTTGATCTATCCAGTGGTAAGCCTGTCGCCATTACCGACTACGCCAAAATTGCACAACTAGATGCTAAGTCATTGCCCAAGGGCTGGTCTTACTTGCCAGATGTCGCCGCATTTAGAAGCGACAAACTAGACAACGCTCAGCGTACTATTTTGGGCTTCGATCAAGAACAATGGTTAGCCGATGAGCTTAAAGCTGGGCAGGTTAGAGGCTCAAAGTGGCAAATTATCGGTCAGCAGGTGCTCATGGGCCGAACTGGCATTCCGAACTTGACGTTAGACTTGTCCGGCAAGCCAAAAGAATATGTTGATTTTGTGCGGCGCTTACAAAGCTTAGAAAAACTGGGTTTACCTTTCAACTTAGATGCATGGGATGGCTACCCAGCCAGTCGCCAACGGGTTTACGAGCAGCTCATTAGCCGTGCCAGTAACCCTATTGTTTTGGCCGGAGATACCCATAACGCTTGGGCGTTTAATTTGGCAGACGATAGTGGTCAGGCGGTAGGCGTAGAGA
>CAJXUL010000197.1 GCA_913060615.1 uncultured Gammaproteobacteria bacterium
GAGATAGGAGTCCGTCTCGTGGGCTCGGAGATGTGTATAAGAGACAGGTGTAGGCGTAGTTAACATAAATCAGCGCGACAGCGAAAGCACCCGTGCCCACTAGAGAAAAATCTTGCGCCTTGGGTATCCAGTCCACGGCTTGCAACTGATCCACTTGCCACCAGGCGGCACCAATAAAGACCAGAATGAGCAAAATTTTAATTGAGGTGAACAGTTGCTGAAAATTGGCGCTATTGCTGCGGCTACCAAAATGCAGGCAACCAATAATGGCAACTAAACAAAGGCCAATGGGCATTACTGGCGCCTCGGGGAATACAGATTTGAAATATGTAGCGGCGGTAATAGCCGCTGCAGCGGTAGGCGCAGAGAAGCCTACTGTTACCGAAACCCAACCAGAAACAAAGCCCGCACTAGGATGATAAATGCGACTGAGAAAATTGTATTCGCCCCCAGATCTAGGCAGCGCTGCGCCTAATTCGGCGTAACACAACGCGCCACATAGCGCGACAATGCCGCCGATGAACCACAACGCCAAGATAATCGGCGCTGAACGGATGTCCAGCAACTGGAAGCCCAAGCTGGTGAACACCCCGGTGCCAATCATATTAGCAATAACCAAAGTAATGGCTGTGCGAGTGGAGAAAAAATCCGAAGATTGAGCCATTTAAAAACCTTTGTAGGAGAACTGACAACATCACGATTGGGGCTTAGAATAGCGGCTTAACCAACCTACTCACAGCCTAACTAATAGATACATAAATGAGCAAAACCAATATCCGCCCGGCTACGGCTGAGGATCAAGCAAGACTGCTTGAGTTACTACCCTTACTTGCAGATTTTGATATCCCCAAAGCGCGTAAAGCCCAAGATCTTTGGTTGGGAGATGTGCCGCTGCTGAAGGCCGTTTTAGCCGGCAAGGCAGATCAGACTTTCTTAGACGTTGCGGTAAACGAAGAGGATTACATTTTGGGGCTGGTGCTTATCACCATGCGCGAAGAGCTACTCAGCCATGCGCCAAGTGCGCATTTGGAAGCCATAGTGGTATCACCTGAAGCCCGCGGCATGGGGCTGGGTCGAACATTGTTGCAACATACAGAAGACGCCGTTTCCAGGCGCGGCGCCCACTCACTGTCGCTGCATGTGTTCAATAAAAATCAGCGCGCAAAAAGCCTGTACACCAGCCAAGGTTTTGATAACGAGCTCATTCGCGCCATTAAGTGGCTAAATTAGCAAAACGACCAATGGGTTAAACACCCAATTGGTCGCATATTTCGTTTTCCTGCGCGTTTGATAGCCCTACTGCTCGCGGTAGTTGCCCGGACGCTTTTCGAAGAAGGCGTTAACCGCTTCCATATGATCAGGTTCAGCGTGGCAAACAGCCTGAAACGCTGCAGACTTATCTAGCAACTCATCCAATGTGGCATTTTGACTAGCCCGCATTAACTGCTTGGTCAGGCGCACCGCGTGAGGTGGATTAGCCGCAATACCGGCTGCAATAGTTTGCGCCCGAGCTACTAGGTCTTCTGGTGCCACAACTTCAGACACTAACCCCATGCGCAAAGCGGCATCGGCTTTCACTGGCTCTCCAGAAAAAGCCATCATGCACGCGTTGGAATAACCTACTGCTCTTGGCAAAAACCAAGCACCGCCATCGCCAGGAATAATACCCAGCTTAACGAAGCTTTCCGCGAACATAGCTTTTTCACTGGCAATACGAATATCGCACATCGTTGCCAAATCACAGCCTGCGCCCACCGCAGGACCGTTAACCGCTGCAATGATGGGCACATTCAACGCATAAATTGCGCGAGGAATGCGCTGAATGCCGCGTCTGTAAGAATCTGCTTGATCGTAGGGGTCGCCACTGAAAAGTCCGGTGCGGTCGCGCATATCTTTAACATTACCGCCGGCACAGAAAGCTGAGCCTTCACCAGTTAAGACCACCGCGCGAATTGCCTTATTGTCGTTAATCTCGTTACAGGTGCGCTCAAAATCCTCAAACTGCTCCGGCCCTGTCAACGCGTTGCGCGTGTCTGGACTGGACATAGTAAGTGTCAATACGTGATTGCTTAGATTTCTTGTCAGAAAGGTCATAACTACTCCATAGGTCTTAGCGGCCAGAAAATGCTGGCGAAAATTTTGTCAGCGCGAAGTCTGCTTTTTTGTAACGTTGAAGGCAAGGCTGAAGACGTACCCCAGCAAAGTATGCTGTCCAGCAATATGTTGGGCACTTTTTGAGCGCTCCGCAAATATCTAGAACAAGCGCAGAAGAGCATTAGATCAATTGGTACGATAGAATTACAAGGCACCTGTAAACAATGTCGCCTATACAACGACTGAGTTCTACACGGTTGCGTTGGCAAATACATAAGACCGCAACCTTGAGCATGACGCTCGCGTCCAACATGAGAAAGGAGTGCTCACTTGGATACTGATATTTTGGTACTTGATAAGCACACACTCAAAGATTTGGAAATTTTCGGTTCTAACTCAACCGACACCTCGCTGTTTAAATTTTGTAATTTGACCCGAAGCGACGGCGGTGCAGATGTACTCTACCGGCGCATGCAAAAACCCTGGTCCAGTGCTGAGCGCATTCAAAACACTCAAGCTGCCATTACCTATATCATGCGGCACCGCGCTTGTTTTGCCAAAATGCCATCTGCTTACGCTATGGATCGCACCCATGCCTACCTACACGAAGTAATGCCGGTAATCATGGATCGCAACCCAATAGAGTTTGGTTTTAGCGCACTATCACTACGTACTAACCACGATCGTTACTACTACAAAATCATCACTGGCGTACAGATCACAAATGGCCTTATTCGCACGGCCAAAGCCTTCGTCAACCAGCCAACCTTAACGTCTGCCGTAGGAGAAATAGCGCCCTACATAAATGAAATGCGCGAAATATTAGACCGTCCACACTTGAAGAAATTGGTTGATGACGATGTTGGCGGTTGGTTTTGGAAAATCCTCCGACTGGATCAAATGTTTCGCTTAGATGAAAAAGTATCCATCAACAGAATTCTTAAACTTGTTTTTGAGATAGATGCCTTAATCGCTATGGCAGACGTGACAAGCCAAAATAAATTTGTCATGCCAGATCTTCAAGAGGGCCCCTTGGCCATTAACGCTGAAAGCTTAGTACACCCCTTTGTGCCCTCGCCTGTGCCAAATGCTGTGACACTAGACCAAAACCAGCGCGTGCTATTTTTGACTGGCCCCAACATGGCAGCCAAGACCACCTACCTGCGCGCCATTGCCACGGCCTTGTATTTTGCCCACCTAGGTATGGGCGTACCAGCAAGCAGCTTTAAATTTACGCCGGCCCAACATTTGTTCAGTTCCATTTCACTGAGCGACGACTTACATAACGGCGTAAGTTACTTTCGCGCTGAAGCACTAAGAGCCAAGGCTGTTGCCCAAGCCATTGCAGATGGCAACCGTGTTATCGCCCTACTAGACGAACCGTTCAAAGGTACCAATGTTAAAGATGCACTAGATGCATCATTAGCAATTTTAGAGCGTTTTTCTACCAAACAAGATTGTCTATTTATATTTTCGTCACATTTAATTGAGTTGAGTGATGAGCTAACGGTGACCCAGCAAATAGATTGTCGATATTTTGAAGCAGACGAAAGTACCGAAACTTTGGGCTTTGACTACCTTTTACGTTCTGGCGTTTCTAGCCAACGTTTAGGCATGCGCGTACTTCAAGAAGAAGGCGTGTTTGAACTGCTAGATTCAGAAAAACCGAAAACACAAAACTCAAGTTGAAGTCCATATCAACACGAGGATTGCCAACTATGTTGCTGACAGCACAAGTATTTTTAACCATGGCCCTAGGCTTGCCATTTTTCATCACACGAAGCCGTATATGGAGACCAAGCAAAGAAGCAAATGGTCACTCCCAAATTTAAATTGAAGCGCTTGCGGTGAGATGGACTAACTAATAGGCCGGACCAGAAGCTCTCGCCCGCCCCAGTAGCGTGTTGTCTAAAGTTCGTTCCTACCAACCTTATTTGACAACGGTATGTTTTCAACCGCTTCATACCAGTTGATTCTACGAGTGAAGTACATGGTCGCCGCAAGGGTAACGAATACGAGGAAGGTACCCATAAGCAGCGCATAGTCTTCTAGACGAATCAATGTGAAAAGTAAGCCATACAAAAAAGCCAGCATAGCGCCGAAAGATAAGCCGCGTCCTCTATCTTTCATTACACGACTAACGTAAAAACTAAGCAACGCAATACAAGCAAAGCTTGAGATAAAGTAGGCTAAACCAAAAGCCAGGTGCTCAGAAAGAGAAACCAGCAGCAAGTAAAATATAGCTAATCCCAAGCCAACCAAGCCATATTGAATTGGATGAATCGGTGAGCGCTTGCGCATTTCAAAAATGAAAAAAATCACGAATGTAAGCAAAATAAACAGAATTGCATATTTGATCGAACGTTCAGCCTGGTGATAAATATCTACTGGCTGAACGAAAGCCACGCCAAAAAGATCTTGATCAAAACCAACGCACTCTCCTTCGTTACAGGCCGTAAGTCGCGCCGCCATATTTGTTGAAAAATGTGTAGTGGACCAGTCAGCAGTAAACCCTTCATCCGAAATTTCGCGCTTCTGCGGCAGGAATCTACCAATAAATTTTGGATGCGGCCAACTTGACCTCAAAGCTATAGTCGTAGTCTTGGCGATGGGTGAAAAACGTAGGGATTCAATGCCGTTTAGGTCCAAATGGAACGAAAAATTATTGCTCTTAACTCTATTGAGTTTAGATTTTCCTACTTTTGCATTAACTCCCTGCTTAAGAAAATATAAGTTGGTGCCTGGCAAAAACTCCGAATTTTTGCCATTCCATAGCAGTTTGAGTTCGCTTTTTATGCCACGAATATCCGCAATTTCAACACTAAGAAAAGCCTCTTTCCATAACATGGTGATGGCAGCATCTTCAGTTGCTGGATCATGGGACAGATCGAAACTACCCATAATATCGAGTTTCGAGCTATAAACCGGCACCTTATAAATACCCCGGTAACGCTCCTGAGTGCTTGAGTATCCATTGATTTTTAGATCGTCTGGCAAGTAGTGATACAGAGCCTTTTGGTACTGCACGTGAGAAATATATTTTTCTAACTCTTTGTCCCAAATCTTATGGGTGATTTTGCGCTTGTACGGAACGGATAAGATTGGACCTACGACATCTTGTTTACCCGTCCAACTTTGTGCGATGTCCAGAGCAACCTCATAACGATAACTACTGCGTTCGGTAACAATACCTTCGACTAAACCAAGCGGTATAAGTAGTAACAAACTGACTATGGAAATTACAATTAGCTTAATAAACAGCGTTTTTTGCATGGTACCTCCTGTTGGATAATTTTCTACAGATTAAGGCACTGACATGGGCTTTTGATGTGATCTATGTGTGGAATTGGTGTATCCACCTTGGATTTATCTAGCTATCGTAAAAATCGCTTTTGCACCTTGAATTAAGTTGTTTCCGATAGTGATTTCGCCGCCGTGAAGATTTGCAATTTC
>CAJXUL010000198.1 GCA_913060615.1 uncultured Gammaproteobacteria bacterium
CTCTCTATTCGTCGGCAGCGTCAGATGTGTATAAGAGACAGCGGTAACGCTGCCTGCTCCGCGCCCACCAACATTGGCCATGTCAGCAAAGTTCGAATTAAGACCTGCTTGGTAGTCATCCCACAAAGGCAGTCTCCAGCTTCGGTCGCCTGTGTCCTGTCCGGCCTCTAACAAGTCGTCAGCTAATGCATCATCGTTGGCGAATAGTCCGCTGGCATGGCTGCCTAGCGCCATGATGCAAGCACCTGTGAGTGTTGCTACGTCAATAATTGTGCGCGGCTTGAAAGTTTGCGCGTGGGTAAGGGCGTCACACAGAACCAAGCGGCCTTCCGCATCAGTGTTTAAGATTTCTACGGTTTTGCCGGAACTGGTCGTGACAATGTCGCCGGGGCGAGTAGCGCCACCACTGGGCATGTTTTCCGCTGCTGCAACAATAGTTAACAGATTGATTGGAAGCTTGGCTTCAATGGCGGCCTTGGTAGCGCCCAAAACGGCAGCAGCACCGCCCATATCGTATTTCATTTCATCCATTGCCGGCGGTGGCTTGAGGGAAATGCCGCCAGTGTCAAAGGTAATACCTTTGCCTACTAGCGCGATGGGAGCCTGATTCTTAGAGCCGCCGTTATAATTGATAATGATCATTCGGCCTGGGTTATCGCTACCCTGAGAGACAGCCATAAATGCACCCATGCCCATTGCGAGCATTTTTTTCTCATCTAAATGGCTCACTTTTACCTTTGGGTTGCGCGCCATTTTTTTGGCTTCAGCCAACAGGTAAAGAGGGGTGCAAACGTTAGGCGGCTCGTTGCCTAAGTCTTTTGTAAGAGCCATGCCCGCATCTAAGGCGTTGCCCAGAGAAATGGTGCGCTGCACTGAAGGACTATTTTTTGCAGGCGCTTGAATTCGCACGCGCTTGAGTTGGTGAGGCGGCTTTGGCTTACTCTTATGACGATTATATTGGTACGAGGCGTGGCTGATGGCTTGGAGCAGGGTTTGCGCTTTCCATGCTGCATCTTTGCCTTTTACTTTAGTGTCTAGTAGCCCAACCAGTGCTTGGGCGATAGGCAACTTGATTAGAGTCTTTGCTGCTACATCGCAGGCTTTAGCAAAGTTTGCTGCCGATGCCTCGCTGGTGCCACCAATGATTAACAGCCTTGCTACTGCGCCTTCCATTTGAACGCACAGGGTACTGCCAACGCTATCTTTAAAATCTTGGGTAGCGCGACTAAAAGCGCTTTGGTTTCCTGACGCCTTTGCGACTTTTTTAGCAACTTGAAAGCTAGTCACAAGGCATGGGGTTCTGGCAGCTGTGAGCTCGCCACTTGCAAGGGTAAAATTCATGTTCGATTAATCCACATCAGTAATTGGAGTTGTGAACGCTAAGTTTAGCGTTATTGACGGAAAAAGGCTGGAAAGAAATGAGACAAAATAGGCTTAGATTCGATTCAGCAAGCCGAGTTTGGGCTGGTCGGAGCTTATTTGAGTCTTTGAACAAAGGTGGTCGCGGTCCTGAGCGGCCAAACGGCGCATTTATCGTGGCAGGTGCACAACCAATGTCTTACTGGCCTTGTCATGCCAAGTTTGCTTGTCCTTGCTGACAAATAGCCAAAGGTAACCCAGGCATGCGCATGCCAATGAGACAGGCGCAACTACAGAGCGGATGGCGATTTGCTTTGGGCTTACGCCAGTACCTGATTCATCTACTAAGCGTATGTGCCACGCGCGCATGCCCAGAGTTTCTCCGTTCTTGTGCCAGCAATATGCGTAGAAAGCGAAAGTCTCAACAAGTAACGTCAGCTGAAAGGCGGCGCCTGTAACAACGTCGCCACTTAGCGGTATCCAGATAAACCCAGTCAAAAACCACAGCGCTAAAATCAGCAAACTGTCGTACATCAAGGCGCCTAAACGCCTACCAATGCCGGCTGGGAATCCTTGTTCGGGCTCGTCTATCTGTTGTGTTTTACTCAATGGTTCTGACCGCTTGTTAGACTGCTTATTAAAAAGTTGCGACATGATTGGCTAATTTCACCGGTCGACCCACAAACTCTTCTTTGGTCATGCTTTGCATTAGGTCTGCATCTTGTGAGGTGCCCCAAGCTCTGCGGCCGTCAGGCAGGCGAGTGGCGACAAAAGCTTTATCTAAGCCTTTAGGCCCGTACATAACTGAATATCCCTCTACTACACCTTCGCCAACGTGCTCCATAACCACTTCTCGTTTCGGCAGCGCGTCAACTTGGTCTTGCAGGTCAGCGTGCTGAAAAGGTTGTTCTGGACGGTCGGTGGAGTAGGTACCAAAAGCATGTTTGGTAATATAGCCGCCGTTTGCTGTGATCATTGCCTTTTGGCCTGACTTTGCTCTGAGTAATTGCGCCATGCGCACTATTGAATGCATCACATAGTTATTTAGAGGGCCGCCGGCCCAGGTTAACCCACCGGTGATCGTTAACGGTTTACTGGTGTCCAAGCCTAACTCTCTGGCTGCAATTTGCACTGCGACCGGGAAACAGCTGTAGACGTCTACCATGTCGATGTCTGCTGGCGTCATACCAGACATCTCGAGACACTTTTTGCCCGCAAGGCGAATGGCTGGGGAGCTGTGCAAGTTGTCTCGATTAGACAGGTGAAAATGATCCTGAGCGTCGCTGCCCGCCCAAGGATAAACCCATTTTTCTCTAGGAATCCCAAGCGACTCGGCCTTTTCTTCTGAACATAAAATCAGCGCAGCAGCTTGGTCCACGGCGCTATTGGAATTCAAAAACTTAGGGTAGGGAAACGATACAGGTCGATTGACAGCAGAAATTGTGCGAATTTCTTCGGCGGTTTTAGCGTCGCGGATCCAAGCGTTAGGATTCTTTGCTGCCACCGCACTAAAGCCAGCCCAAAGCTCGGAGATGTGCTTCATGTGGTCATCGACATTCATGCCCAGCTCATTTCTCAGGGCAGTTTCCATAATGGGATAAATTTGAATTGGGCGGCCTAAACGAATGGCGCGTTCGGCGTCGTGGCGCATATCCTTTTCTTCACCGATCTGCAGGTCAGGAGTGCCCGGCAGTTCTGCCCAACCAAGGTCATGCTGCGCTTTGGCGGCCTTGGCTTGAGAATTGCCACATTCTGCTCCAGTCAAAATGATCACATCGTGGGTGCCGCTTTGAATGTCTAAGGCGCTCAGGTTTAAGACAGACTGGACGTAATTGCCGCCAAACGGCGACAGGGCCGTTTGCGCATTTGGGCAACCTATAGCCTCTGCAACGGCTTTAGCGGGGTTTTGATACCCCCAGATGCCTTTGATAACACGGACTGAATTTGCGTTAAGCAGTTCGCTGCTGCCCGCGTCTGCTGCTGCGGCTTTGACCGCGTCTATCATGAGTTCTACAGGTTCTTTCGCCGAGGCGAAATCTTGGAAGCGTTGTTCCAGATGGCTGATGCCTACTAAAACCGGTGTTGCATGACTCATTACGTACTCCTACAAATAGACTTATTCTTATGCGCAGATCCTCTTGGAAGTTTTCAGTTCCAGGGCCGAGGGGGAAGATTATACATAACTGAGGTTCGCTACGCGTGATCTGTATTTGCACAACCCAATGTGGCAGGGAATTCCAAATCGTTGCATTATTGCTACATGATCGTTTATTAGATCGACGGCTAAAATTTCTATCGGGGGAGTTTGTGAACAATAATAATTACTTGGTCCAGCGTTTGAGCAGAGGCGTAAAAATAGTATGAGTACTGCTATTGATTTTTCGCCAGTGGATATTTTGATCATTGGCGCTGGTGCGTCTGGGGCCACTGCTGCGTGGAATTTGGCTGAAACAAAAATGCGTATTGTCTGCCTAGAGCAGGGGGGCTGGACCAACCCCGCTGACTATCCTACTACGGGCAGAGACTGGGAAGCTCGTGCGCAAGCGGATTTCAGTATCAGTCCAAATCGCCGTCAGCAACCCGGAGATTACCCGGTAAATGATGACGACTCACCGATCAAGATCGCCAATTTTAATGGCGTGGGTGGCGGGACTGTTTTGTATGCAGGGCATTATCCGCGCTTTCACCCGTCCGACTTTAAAGTTAAGTCGTTAGATGGCGTGGCTGATGACTGGCCCATAGACTATGGCGACTTAGAGCCGTTTTACGCAGAAAATGACCGTATAACTGGGGTTTCAGGACTTGCCGGGGACCCTGCCTATCCAGCTAAACAATCTTTAATGCCGCCGCTGCCTATGGGTAAGTCGGGGCAAAAATTGGCGGAGGGATTTAATCAGCTAGGTTGGCACTGGTGGCCGTCGGATTCGGCTATTGCCACTCAGCCTTATAACGGTAGGGCGCCGTGTATAAACCTAGGTGCTTGTATTCATGGCTGCGCCCAAGGTGCCAAAGCCAGCACTGACATTACTTATTGGCCAGAAGCCGTTCGCGCGGGTGTGGAGTTACGCACTTGGTGTCGAGTGAAAGAGATTAATGTTGGTGAGGATGGTTTAGCCTCTGGGGTAACTTATTTCGATGCAGATGGGGTTCAACAATTTCAGCCTGCTCATGTGGTCATCATGGCCTGTAACGGCGTGGGTACGCCGCGCATACTGCTTAATTCTGTATCGGAGCAATTTCCAGATGGGTTGGCCAATAGTTCAGGCCTGGTTGGTAAAAATTTGATGCTCCATCCCTATGCGTCTATTCAAGGCGTATTTGACGAACCTTTAGATGGCTACCGCGGACCGCACGACAGTATTTGGAGCCAGCAGTTTTATGAAACCGGCGAAGATCGAGATTTTCTCCGCGGCTTTACCTATGAGACCACTAGAGGCCGGGGCGTGGTAGCAACTGCCTTAACGGGCGTGCATTCCGGGCGCATTCCGTGGGGTGCGGGTCATCATGATGCCTACCGTAAACTGTTTAATCGGATCGCCGGTATGGTGGCTATTTGTGAAGATTTACCTGAGGAGCACAACACAGTTACCTTGGACCCGAACATGAAGGACGCCCATGGGATTCCAGCGCCTAAGATGACCTACAGCATAAGCGATAATTCGCAGAAGATGTTGGACTTTGCTGTGGCTCGTGCCTCAGAAACCTTGCGCGCCTCCGGCGCCACAGATTTGATTATTGAGAAGCCACTCGCCAGTGGTGGCTGGCATTTGATGGGCACTGCAAGAATGGGCAAGGACCCCCAAAAGTCTGTTGTTAACGAGTGGGGGCGCAGTCACGACGTCAAGAATCTGTTCATCGTAGATGGCAGTATCTTTGTGACCAGTGCTGGTGTGAACCCCACTCGGACCATCCAGACCTTGGCGCTATACATTACTGACCAAATTAAAAAGCGTTTAACGCATTTGTTTGACTGAATTCAAAATCAGGTTTTACGGTTGTCAGCTTTTGCCTAGGCGGTAGGCAAGAGGCGTTAGCAAAAAAGGCAGCGAAAAGAAGGCAGCCAAAAGAAGAGAAGAAAGACTTATGAGCAATACTATTGCCACAGATAGCTTGTGTAGCGCTGACGAAAGAGATGCGCTAAAGATTTTGGTTGGAATGATCATTCCAGCAAGCGCAGTTCATAAT
>CAJXUL010000199.1 GCA_913060615.1 uncultured Gammaproteobacteria bacterium
TAGGAGTCCGTCTCGTGGGCTCGGAGATGTGTATAAGAGACAGGCTCTAAACTTAAGCGCAGGTTATAGCGCAGGTCCGAACCACGAGCCGGGCCACTTCTGCCACCACCGCGTTGCCCGCCAAAAATATCGCCGAACACATCACCAAAGATATCGCCAAAATTACCGGCTCCGCCACCGCCACCTTGGCTTTGCTGATCTAAACCTGCGTGACCATACTGATCATAAACGCCACGTTTTTCTGCATCGCTGAGCACTTCATAGGCTTCGTTAGCCTCTTTGAATTTTTCTTCTGCGTTAGCGTCATCGCTATTACGGTCAGGGTGGAACTTCATCGCGAGACGACGATAAGCCTTCTTGAGATCAGCTTCAGAAGCGCCTTTATTAACGCCCAATATTTCGTAATAGTCCCGCTTAGCCATCTCTTTCCCTAAATCATCTCAGGCAACTTAACGCCGCCCCTTTCTATACCAGCGCCATCTATATGAGGGCTATAAAAGCGCTGCAACCTAGCAGGTAGTGTAGCCTAATAACTTCTCATGAATGAGCATCAGTATGTTGACCTGCCACATGCAACAACGCGGCACAGTTAATGACAAAAGCCAAAAACATACGCCGCGCGTTATAAATTGCAGTTTTTCTGCCTGTCAAAACTGTCTTTTCGCTCCCTCTCCAAGCAGCAAATTACGCCGCAAGGAGATCAAGCTCAGACCAAAATAGCGGTTATTAACTACCTTCTTTCTGGTCCTTAACTTCCTCAAACTCGGCATCCACAGCATCATCCGCAGGCCCGCTTTCAGCCTCTGGCGCATCTGCGCCGGCGTCTTGCTGAGCGTACATCTTCTGCGCGAGCTCACCTGAAGCTTCTGACAGTGTATTGATCTTTGCTTCGATCAAATCCTTGTCATCGCTCTTCAACGAATCTTCTAAGTCTGTGGCAGCAGCTTCAATAGCAGCTTTCTCTTCGTCTGACGCTACATCACCGGCATCAGCCACGGCTCTACGAGCGCCATGAATAAGGCCATCCGCCTGATTACGCAATGTCACCAACTCTTCAAATTTCTTATCTTCTTCAGAGTGAGCCTCTGCATCACGAATCATCTGCTCAATTTCTTCATCAGAGAGACCACTTGAGGCTTTAATGATAATTGACTGTTCTTTGCCAGTGGCTTTGTCTTTAGCTGAAACATTGAGTATGCCGTTGGCATCTATATCAAAAGCCACTTCAACCTGCGGCACACCGCGAGGCGCTGGAGGAATATCCGACAAGTCGAACCTGCCCAGAGACTTATTTTGTCCCGCTTGCTTACGCTCGCCCTGCAACACGTGAATGGTCACAGCAGTTTGATTATCGTCTGCGGTTGAGAACACCTGAGTTTTCTTGGTTGGAATGGTTGTGTTTTTCTCAATCAACACGCTCATCACCTGACCCATGGTTTCAATACCAAGAGACAGTGGACTAACGTCTAGTAGCAATACGTCTTTCACATCGCCTGAGAGTACCGCCGCCTGAATTGCTGCGCCCATGGCCACAGCTTCGTCAGGATTCACGTCACGACGTGCGTCTTGCTTAAAGAAACCTTTAACCTGCTCGTGCACCATAGGCATGCGAGTTTGCCCACCAACCAAAATCACATCATCAATATCGCTGACAGAAAGGTTGGCATCGTCCAATGCAATACGGCATGGATCGATTGTGCGACTAACTAGATCGCCCACTAGGGACTCGAGCTTGGCTCTGGTGAGCTTCAACACTAAGTGCTTAGGCCCAGTCTGATCAGCGGTAATGTAAGGTAAATTGATTTCAGCTTGCTGGCCATTTGATAGCTCAATTTTAGCTTTTTCCGCGGCTTCTTTGAGACGCTGCAGAGCCAAAGGATCGTTATGCAAATCAACGCCATGCTCTTTCTTAAACTCATCGGCTAAGTGCTCGATGATTTTAAGGTCGAAATCTTCACCACCTAAAAACGTATCGCCATTAGTCGACAGTACTTCGAACTGGTGCTCGCCATCTACTTCTGCAATTTCAATAATTGATACATCAAAGGTACCGCCACCGAGGTCGTATACCGCAATCTTGGTGTCACCGCGCTTCTTATCTAGACCATAAGCCAGGGCAGCTGCAGTTGGCTCGTTAATAATCCGGCGCACTTCTAAGCCAGCAATTTTGCCCGCGTCTTTAGTTGCTTGGCGCTGACTGTCATTAAAGTACGCAGGAACAGTAATTACCGCCTCGGTAACCTCTTCACCAAGGTATTCCTCTGCTGTCTTCTTCATCTTTTTCAGAATTTCTGCTGAGATCTGCGGTGGCGCTAACTCTTCGCCATTGATATCAATCCAAGCATCACCATTACCTGCAGCGGTAATTTTGTAAGGCACCATCTTTATGTCTTTCTGCACTAAGTCATCTTTGAACTTACGCCCAATTAGACGCTTAACCGCAAAAACCGTATTTACAGGGTTAGTCACCGCTTGACGCTTGGCGTTTTGACCGACAAGAATTTCACCGTCTTCGGCATACGCGATGATTGATGGCGTTGTTCTATCGCCTTCTGAATTCTCAATTACACGAGGATCACCACCGTCCAAGACTGCTACACATGAATTGGTTGTACCCAAATCAATGCCAATAATTCTTCCCATCTTTTATCTCCACTTAATTTCTGCGTTGAGGCTCTCTGCGCTAATGGGCAAACCCGTGCCTCGCGCATAGCCTGTATATTAGGCCTCCAGCTCTTTCTTCAAGGGCTGGCCACTGTTGACCTTCATCTGATTAAACCGATTTATTCGACTCAATTGCCGTTCAGAGCTAGCGAACTAAGATGCCTTAACCACAATCACCTTGGCAGCTCTGGCTAAACGACCATTGAGCACGTAACCCTTTTGCATAACATCCATTACCGAATTCGGTTCAGCATCTGGGTTAGGCACCATGGCCATCGCCTCGTGATGCTGTGGATCAAACGGCAGACCCAACGGGTCGATTTGCTCCACGCCTGCCTTAGCAAGGGTATCTACGAATAGCTTCAGAGATAACGCTACACCATCAACAATGGCTTTAGTGCCTTCGCCAGGCTCTGAATTTTCAGCCGTCTCAATGGCTTTTTCCATACTGTCCACTACGGGAAAAAGCTCTCCAAGAAGCTTTTCAACGGCAAACTTGTGCGCGTTCTCAACATCTCGTTGCGCCCTGCGGCGTACATTTTCCATCTCAGCAATGCTACGTAACAGCTGATCCTTAGCTTCGGCTAACTGCTCATCTAAAGGTTCAGGTTCAGGTTCTGCCTGCCCAAAATCACCAGCCGCCATTTGCGCTTCTGCTGCGCCCGGAATCTCGTCAATATCACGCTGCTCAGCTTCATTTTGCTGATCAATTGTTGACTGATTTTCTTCTTGATCTTCGCTCACTCGGTCACTCCCAGTTTTTTCACTGTGGCGGGTATATAAGGGTATCTATATCGATAACAAGGGTAAAAATAAATTAATCTGCAAGCGAGGGCGAATTAGCCGATAAAGCGTGCCCGATAAACTAAAAAGAAGGAAAAAAGACGGCAAAAAATGCAGATTAGAAAACGCTGTTAAGTGTAGCGCATCGCCGCACTGAGTACTCGAGCAGTGACATCAACCACAGGGATGACATCTTTATAATCCATTCGCGTGGGCCCGATTACACCCAGCACGCCTGCCAGCTCACCATTGACCTTGTATGAGGAGGTCACTAAAGACATATCACCCAATGGGCGATAGCCCGACTCTTTACCAATAAACAACTGCACGCCAGAGCTTTCAATACACTGATCTAATAAATGTAGGACCCGGCCCTTTTTTGAAATAGCCTCAAACAATGATTTCACTTTGTCCGTATCCGGGGTGAAATCTAATAGGCGTCGCTCACCACTGACCAAAAGTTCTTGGCCATCGCCCTCAACTTCTTTTGATTCAAATGCCTTGGCCGCCATATCCAAAGCACGCTGCATCAATTCATCCATACGGTCTTTATCATCTTGCATGCTTGCTACAACAGAATGGCGCACCTGCATCAGCGGTTTGCCGCCAAATTCTCTATTTAGCAAAACAGCCGCTTGGGTCAGCTCATTATCGGAGAAGGGCTTATCAAGGTGAATCACTCGGTTTTGCACCTCACGGTCACTGAGCACCAAAATGACTAAAATTCGCAGCTCATCTAAGCGCAAAAATTCTATTTGCCGAAGGCTGACTTGGTTACGTCGCGGCGTGGTGATGAGGCAAGTCATCTGAGTGAATTGCGACAGTACATTAGAGGCGGCGTTAACTAGCTCAGAAGAGGACATATCTGGATTCAACTCGGCCTCAATTTCTTTCGTTCGCGCATCCTGCCATGGCTCAACACTCAGCAACGTATCTACAAAAAAACGCAGCCCGAGTTGAGTTGGGACTTTTCCAGCGGAAGTATGTGGCGAGCTAACCAAGCCCAGGGCTTCAAGGTCACCCATAACACTGCGTACAGTGGCCGAGGAAACCTGAACCTCAGGCAACATTGCTAACGCCTTGGAGGCGACAGGCGTACCGTCCGCTATATAATGTTCGACCAACAGCTTGAACAGCTGCTGTGCGCGAAGATCGACATCATTTTCCATGGAAGTTGTTCCTGACCCTTTGCCTGATTAAGTTGCTCAATAAGTTGCCTTATGCCGTCTAACTTCTCCACCGACCTTCACATCGAGCTGCCATTCAAAAAAAAAGAACAAAGTTTTCGCATCACGCCGCTTTCTCCTCCCAACTGCGAAAAGCAAATTATGGGTCCAGCAATGTTAGAGATAATGAAAGTACCAGTGATAGCACGATCATGCATCATTTGATGATAATCTAAGCTTCATTATTGCTGCATTGATTAAATCAAAATGTTGAAACAGCTGACCATTCGTAATTATGTGCTCGTAGACGCCCTGGACATATCCTTTGCTGCTGGCCTTACCGGCATTACCGGAGAGTCTGGCGCTGGCAAATCTATACTTCTCGGCGCTTTGAGTTTACTCCTAGGAGAACGCGCAAAAACAGACTGCGTTCGACCCGGAGCAGACAAAGCCGACATCAGTGCAGAATTTGAAATATTGGCAGCAGGGTTTCTGCAAACCAAACTGGCGACAGACGAATTGCTTGAAGACGGCGACACGCACTGCCTTGTACGCAGGGTAATCAGTGCTGAAGGGCGCTCACGCGCCTTCATCAACAGCATCCCGGTGACTTTGCAATATTTGAAAGACATCAGCGAACACTTAGTAGATATCCAAGGTCAAAACGAACATCAACGATTACTCGATCGAAATGTACAACGAAGTTTGCTCGATGATTACGGCAAGCTCACCCCCCAAAGCAAAAAAGTCTCGCAGCTGTATAAAACCTGGCAAACGACCGTGCAGGAAATCACCAAACTACAAGAAGTCATAACCGCCCATGAAGACCGAAAAACGCTGCTGAAGTACCAGCTAGAAGCTGTCTCTTATACACATCTGACGCTGCCGAC
>CAJXUL010000200.1 GCA_913060615.1 uncultured Gammaproteobacteria bacterium
ATCTACACCTCTCTATTCGTCGGCAGCGTCAGATGTGTATAAGAGACAGGGCCACGCTTGAGCAACATCAATTCCATCCAATACCAGGCAGCCCACAGTATCTTCACGCAACTTGATAATCTGGCAAACCTACAAAATCAAAGCAAAATTTCGCTCCGCCAAGCGCTGGACTTCCTAGAATTCAACCTCGAGCAAAAGCCCTTTGCACCACAACGCCAAGCCTCCCCGATTCAAGTTTTAGGCTTGCTAGAAACTACCGGCTTGCGCTTTTCTCACTTATGGGTATGCGGCATGAGCGCATCTAACTTCCCCAGCACATCGCAATTGAACCCTTTCATTCCTCGCTCAGTGGCAGAAGAATTTGGCCTGCCTCGATGTAATCAAGACCAAGAGCTAGAGTTCGCTCAACGCACGCTAGGACACTGGCGAAGTTGCGGGGCAGAATTGCATTTCAGCTACACCCAGATTGACAACGATTCTCCACAGCTCCCAAGCAAACTGGTTTTAGACGCAATCAATAATGCGACCAGCGAAACTGAAGAAGCCGAAAACAGCAGCACAAATAGCAAATCTAATGAGCAACAGGCCGCAGATTATTCGTTACGTCACCCTCTGATGGTAAGACAAGGTACAGACCTAGAATTTGTGGAAGACGGCATCGGCACAGCCCTTGCCGACCCTCACATTAAGGGCGGCACTGGCATTTTAAAAAATCAGGCCAACTGCCCCTTCAAAGCCTACGCCACCTCACGCCTTGGACTTAAACAACCGCGAGCAGCCAAAGACTTCCTCGATGCTATTGATAGAGGCAACTCACTGCATAAAGTTTTAGAAAATCTTATGCGTATTTATTCTGATAGCGATACGGTAAAACAAATCGGCGCTGCGGAAATAGAAAAACAATGCCGCCTAGTACTGAAAAAACACCGGGGCCTGCCCAGTACGTTTATTGAAAATGAAGTACAACGTATTACCGACCTTGTAAACCAATGGCTTGCTTTAGAAATACAACGCCGACCTTTCAAAGTCTCTGGCATCGAACAGAACTTTGAGCTCGACCTTGGCGGTTTAACCTTTGCATTGAAGATTGATCGTGTCGACGAGATCGACCAACAAGAAGTAATCATAGATTACAAAAGCAATAAGAACACTGTCAAAGGCGCGCTATCGGAGCCAGTATCGGACCCTCAACTACCCGCCTACGCACTGCTCTCTGGCAAAGTTGCTGGCGTTTATTTTGCCTCCATCAAAGACCAAGACGTCAGCATAGACGGCATTGCTGATCCGTCTGGCAACCTAGTGGCATCTAGTAATAAGGGGTTCAGCATCAAAAACCCAGATGGCAAAAACCTTAACAGCGCAGAGAGCCATATAAGCTGGAATGAAAAAGTGGCGAAATGGAAACTTGAGCTCACTGAATTGGCCCAAGATATCGCATCGGGAAAAGCCGACGTAGCGCCGAGTAAAGATGCTTGTAAATACTGTCATTTAACCAGTTTGTGCCGAATCAATGCCCAATAGAATCACCCCGCCAGATCAGGACCAACGAAATTTAGCGTTAAACGTTGGCGGCTCTTATATTGTTCAGGCGCCGGCGGGTTCCGGCAAAACCACTTTGCTGGTGGAACGCTATCTGAATTTGCTAATGATTGTGCAGCGACCAGAAGAAATCCTCGCCATCACCTTCACTAAAGCCGCTGCAGCTGAAATGAAAGCACGCATATTGGCCACGCTCAACGAAGACTCTGAGTTAGCTCGACGAGTCTCTCAACGCGATGCTGCAATGGACTGGAAAATTCGCTACAACCCAGGCCGCCTAAAGATTCAAACGATAGACAGCTTCGCCAAAGAATTAGCGACACAAATCCCGGGCTTACATAGCGTAAGCGGCATGGATATCGCTAAGGACGCCAAACCACTTTATGAAGCTGCGGCGCAATCATTGCTGGGCCAACTTTATTCCGACAATCCAGCAAAAAACTACATTGCGGATTTTCTCGCCATGCTAGACAACGACGCAAACACTGCGCAACGATTGCTAATTGCTATGCTGACCAAGCGTGACCAATGGCTAGACCTAACATCACATCTTAGCCGTCAAGCGAGTGAGAACTCTGCGCAGATAGCCAACTACGTAAATGCTGCTCTAGAGGAATTACACAACGACATTCTGGCGCCATTACATAACGCAATTACAGAAAACGACGAAGCGATGCTGGTCACTATTGCAGACCAAACTGGTCTAGAACCTGAATGGCCGGCAATCTTGCCCCTGTTGCTAACGCAAAAATTTGAATTCAGAAACCGCCTCTCCAAAACAGAGCACGAAGCATTTTTAGATAAAGAGTTTAAAGCGCAGGTTGCGCAATGGATAACAAGCCTGAAAGAAAGAGGTTTGCAATCTGTGCTGGGCAATTATCAACAACTGCCCTCCTTTGAAATTTCCGCAACAGACCAAGAACGCATTCTAGTGGTCAGTATTTGCCTTTCTTTAGCGGCAATAGAGCTGGAAAAAATATTTCAACGGCAGCGTGTCATAGATTTCAACGGCATACTCATGCGCGCGGTCACTGGCCTACGTGACGAGGACGAACCAACAGACCTTGCCCTGCACTGGGATTATCGAATTAAGCACATGCTGATAGATGAATTCCAAGACACATCTCACAGTCAGTATCGATTTTTCAGCCTACTCACTGAAGGCTGGCAAGCTGACGATGGCTGCACATTTTTTGCTGTGGGCGACCCAATGCAGTCGATCTACCGATTCCGCGACGCAGACGTTTCCATTTTTGACCAATGTCGAGAACACGGCATCGGCAGCATAGCCCTCACCCCACTGAATCTAACAGCTAACTTTCGCTCGTGTAAATCCTTGGTCCAATGGAACAATGAACTATTCAATGATTTGCTCCCAGCCCAGGGCACAAGTCGACTCGGCGCAGTGACATTCTCTGCCGCCACGCCAATACAAGGCGATGAACCTAAAACTGCGCTTTCGTGTAAATACTTCCCTGAAGAAACACTCGAAATACAAGCCATAGTCGCTCAAATTGAGGCCCTCATAACTCGAGACAGCAACGCTAGCATTGGCATTTTGTGTAGAGCCAGAAATCATCTACCCGATCTTTTACAAGCGCTGCAGACCGCCAATATCGACAGCCAAGGTACGGACATCGACCCTCTTGCCAAAGAGCCCATCATCCAAGATTTGATGTCCCTGCACCGCATACTGCTACAACCCAGTGACCAGTTGTCTTGGTTCAGTTTGCTGCGCAGTCCAATGATTGGCGCCTCACTTACAACTCTAGAAGTCCTTGCCAGTGGCGAAGAGATCAGTGATGCCATTAATGAGCTAGGTACCTCCCAAGCAGAATTCGCTAGACTCAAAGATGCCCTGAACTGGGCGGAGCCAAAACTTTACGAGTATCCACTTTGCGAGGTTTTAGAAGGTTGTTGGATTAGATTAGGTGGCATGGATGCCTATGCCGAAGAACATATTGTCCACGCAATGAGATGGTTCGAGCTATTGGAAGCCGAAGGACTTAATGGCTACGACTGCGATCAAGTGAACATTGCGGTCAATCAATTGTATGCGCAGCCTGTGCAAGCAGCCCAAGTGCAAATCATGACCATACACAAGTCTAAAGGCCTCGAGTTCGACCATGTATTTTTGCCTTTCTTAAGCAAACGAATGGCATCAGACAGCCCTTCACTGATGCTTTGGCAGCCCAGCTCAGAAGGATTATTAGTTGGCGTAAACGGTGACCCAATTCACAGCTGGCTTAAACATGAAGAAAAAATCAGATCTGACAACGAGAAAAAGCGCCTACTCTACGTAGCCTGCACTCGCGCAAAGCTGGGGCTTTTTGTCAGCTATAGTATCGAGGAAAACAAGTCGGCTATTGGCCTAGCCAAGCACCTCGAAGATTACGCTGAAGCAGATTTAAGCTCGCCAACGCCTACATTACTCGCTACAAAACCTACAGGCTCTGAGAGATCGGGAACGGACGCAGAAATAGCCCCGGCAAAACTTTTAGTCCACTTACCGCGAGACTATGCCTTTGGTGCAACAGTTACTGGCGCGGACACCTCAGCAGACAAGGGGCTTGAAGAGGTTGCGAAGGCCGCAGAAAACCCAGCTTCCAACCCCTTCGAATTAGCTCTGGGCAACCTTATACACAAGGCGCTCGCTTGGCTGGCAGACACTCATGCCATTACGCAAGGGCATAGCTCTGCTTTAGCAAAAGTCCGGGCACGACTGCCTAGTTGGATAGAACAATCCGGCAGCGATGTCAGTCAATGGCAGGCGCTAGAGGCCCAAGCCTACCAACATTTAGGCATAACGCTTTTAAGTGAATCCGGTCAATGGGTTTTATCCGCGCACAACAACGCCTACTGTGAATGGCCGTTAACAGGTGTTATTGGTAATTCTGTAAGAAGCCTAATCTTGGATAGATGCTTCGTAGCTGATGGTGTTATTTGGATCATCGACTATAAATCAGCCACGCCTAGTGAAGATACCAGTGCAAATGAAAATTTAGAGAGGTTCTTTGCGCAAGAGTGCCAGCGTTACTACAGCCAATTAGCCGACTATAAAACCGTCGTATCTGCCTTATATAAAAATGATCTACCTGTGCGCTGCGCATTGTTCTTCACCGGTCTAGGTCAACTCAAAGAATTGTAGTCATCGACACCTCTGGCCGCTCGGATTGCAATTCCGATACAAAGCTTTACCATCCGACGCCTTGTATTTTTTTGCCTCACCCCAGCGCAAGGGGCTGATTCCTTTCGAATTTTGCTCTAGCAACGATGACCAAAAATCTCAAAAGATCAAAGGCTACAAAGCCAATCGAAGAAGGAATTTTACGTGCAACTTGAAAACCTAAACATTGAAGACCAAGAAGTTCTAATTACTCCAGAGCAGCTGAAAGCTGCTCTACCAGTAACCCAAAAGATAGGGGACACGGTCAACGAGTATCGTGAAACAGTGGCGAACATTGTTGATCGTAGGGACAAGCGCCTTTTGGTTGTCGTAGGCCCCTGCTCAATTCACGACACCGAAGCTGCGATAGATTATGCAAATCGCCTAAAAGCACTATCGTTAGAGTTATCTGATGAAATTTTCATTGTGATGCGTGCCTACTTTGAAAAGCCACGTAGCACGGTTGGTTGGAAGGGTTTGATCAATGACCCGTACCTAGACGACACGTTTAAAGTTGCCGAGGGCCTGCACATTGCCCGCAAATTATTACTCGACCTGACTGAAATTGGCTTACCTCTGGCTACTGAGGCATTGGACCCAATTACCCCCCAATATATGCAGGATCTAATCTGTCTCTTATACACATCTCCGAGCCCACGAGACGGACTCCTATCTCG
>CAJXUL010000201.1 GCA_913060615.1 uncultured Gammaproteobacteria bacterium
TTTTTATTATTCCATTGTTGACCGTGCAACCACCCCACCTTGGCTTAGGAATCATTTAACTTGGCGCAATCGTCGTATCTCGCGGCTCACGAATTGGCATCACTAGCTTCTGCAATAATGTAGGTTCTGTCGGACCCGTACCGCACTCCTGCGTATCGCCATCTATAAACGTACCAAAGAGCCGATCCCAAATTAATGTTGCGCACCCATAGTTAGTATTGCTCTGCTCAAGCACCATAGAGTGGTGTCCAATATGGTGTCTATTGGTGGTAAAAAATAGATCAATCCATTTGCTGCTCATATTTAGATTTGAATGCGCAATAGATGCTTGTGTGACCAAGAGAATCGTTGCACCGAGGGCCGCCTCCCCGACACCAAAAAGCATCCCTATTAGCGCCGCGGGCAAAGCCAAAAAAAACAGTTCTAGCGGATGGTTCAGGCCAAAATTCAGTGCGTTTAATTGCTTAAAAGAGTGGTGGGCACCATGACCAGAAAGCCGCCAAACAAAAGTCCATTTGTGCTCAGCTCGGTGAATCCAGTACCAAATAAACTCACTGGCAAGAAAAATCATAAATGCTTGAACTAACAACGGCCAACTATGAGGCCAAAAATTGAGGCCCAATAGACCGCTTACCTGGCTAAGGGGGCCAAGCAACTGATTGTCATAAAGCACCCCAACCATCGTTGAAGCAACAAAAAGCATCACAACAAGCACCAGGGCACTCAGTTTATTTAATGCGGGACTTACCCAAGCCTGACGCGCTGGTCGTACATACTCCAAAGTGCCGAGCACTACATGAAGACCAATAACCGTCCCAAAAAATATAAACGGTGAATCTATGAGGAGCCACGCGCTTAAAACAGATATCAAGATTACGGGGTGCAGGGCATACTGAATGAACTTATCTAACATAGCTAAACCACTCTCCAAGTAAGTGCAAAATCAGTTTATGCCTTGCTGGAAAATAATGCGAGACACCCCATATGCACCGTATTTTTGGCTTTTTCTTACTTTTACTCTGCCCAGTTATGAGCAGCGCCAACCAAGATAATTTGCAAATCGCCGAGTCGTTTTTAGACGCTTTTTATACTTTTGACCAAAGTAAATTAACCCAGTTTCTAGTGCCCAGCGCCGACGCAGATCGAGTACTTTACTACCAAGCATGGGCGCATGCCGCTAACTACAAGGTTAAGCAAAGAAACGCCTGCGCCCACAACGCAAGCAAGGCGATTGTTTGCGCCGTTACTGTTACCGATGATTTCGGCCAAACAATGGGCTATGTAGCCACCGACACGTTCACAATGACCATCCAAGAAAACAAAGTTTCTGCGATCAGCTTTGAGGGCGATGATCCGCCAGTCTTCGAAGCCCTCTTTGAATGGATCGCAAAAAACCAACCTCAAGTGCTTAGCGGGCCATGTAAAGATTTATTTGAGGGTGGCAAAACGCCGGGGGCTTGTGCACGCGCAGTGGTCGTAGCCGCTAAAGAATTTGTGGATCTTCAAGACTAAATTTTGGCCTGTGTATTTTTTGCCTAGACAAGATTTATGCAGAGTAGAGAAGCGGTAGCTACGGTGGACTAACCGGCAACCGAGTTGCAGCAACGCAGTTGTACCGACCCAAGCATTACGGGTTGTACCTATTTCTTCGGTCATCTCTGATCGAGATTTATGTAGAATTGCGGAATGACAGCGACGGGTGGACTTGAACAAATGAGTTCATCAGCTAGTTAGACACTCACTTCTGTGTTATCGAGGATCTGGTAACCGCTAAAAGTACCCGCTGAACTATTTAGCACATTAGTTCCTTCGCGCGTGCAGAGGCGGTTCTGAGCGACTGCTTGAGTCGCACCAAACAGCTTCAAACAGCTCGAAACTTTCAAATTGCTCGTTTTATCGCAGAGCAGACCCGTTTTATTAGTCTTTTTACTGTTCCTGAGCTTCCGCCCCTTGAGGGCCAGGAGGCTCTTCTCGCAGTCCCTGATAATACGGTTAAGCCTCCCTATTAAACTCCCTGATTCGAACAGAATTCAGATGCTTGTTATCCAGCGCAGACAGCCGTAGTGGAGGTTGCTGGGCAAACGGGAGGTAGCCTAAGTTGGTTTCAAGCCGCCTCCGCTACTTTATGGTCTCTATAGTAATATAGTATGCTTGATAAAGAATTACTTGCTGATGACAAACACTGGGTTACTTGACATGCGAAACGACGCCGAACTGCTTGATCACATACTTGATCATATTGATAACAACACAACCGACCTTGGTGATGAAGAGTGGTACGAGCCTGTTGAGAATTACGCTTCACAAGCACGCTTCGATGCCGAGCGGCGGCTTATGCGACGATTACCAATTCCGTTCTGCCCCGTTGCAGCGCTGCCGGAGCCAGGCTCCTACGTCGCGCGTAATTCCGCTGGCGTACCCATTGTTGTCGTTCGGGATCTGCAAGGCACCATCCGCGCCTTTCGTAACGCGTGCCGTCATCGTGGCATGCAATTGGCGGATGGCAGCGGCTGTACGAAAATCTTTCGTTGTAATTACCACGGTTGGGCGTATCGGCTAGACGGCCGGCTAGAGTATGTGCCACATGAACATGGTTTCCCTAACCTTGATAAAGACAGTAACGGTTTGGTGCCGGTACACTCGGTTGATGTCCAAGGCGGTTTGGTCTTTGTCACCCAAGATGAACCGGTGGGTCCTGGCGCGATGGAATCCCTACCAAAACTTTTGACCGAAGATCAGGTGATTTTTGAGTCGAACGAAAAGGTCGAAGAAATCAATTGGAAGTTAACGGCAGAGGGGACGCTGGAGGGTTACCACATCAAGCCCACACATCCAGAGTCTTTCTTTCCATATGGCTATGACAATCTAAACGTTGTTGAAATGCAGGGGCCGAATTCCCGCGTTTGCTATCCCTTTAGACGCATTGAAAAATTACGTGACGCACCTCGAGAGAATTTGTCACTTGATCGCATGGTTACCTTAGTCAACCGTATATTCCCATTTACCTCGGTTACCCGTCTTGCCCAACACTACGGTGTGAGCTTTGCCGAGCCTGAGTCGCCTACATGTACTCGATATTTTAATTATCGGCTAACGCTCCCCACGGTTGATGGCGGTGAACCTTCAGATGAAGCCTTAGCTCGGGCCAAGAAGGACGTTGCGTTTTTATCTGATACCGGCGATCTAGAAGATGCAAAAGTCGTTAGCGATATTCAGGCGGCCATTGGTTCTGGCGCAAATACCCATTATCGGTTCGGGCGGTTTGAATCGGCGATCGGTCATCTGCATAAAAATTTGGCACTGTATTTAGCGCGGTTAGACAAACTTGAAGGTAACGTTATTGAGGAAGGAAATAGAACTGACTCAGAGAGGATCGACCCTATTACTTTATGCTAGGGTCATAAAAGCCGAACGCGCGCTACATATCGCAACCTGCAATACTTTTTTGTTGTGGAGTTAGCGCGTTCAAAATACGTTTTGGAACGTTCCGCTACTGGTTTTCTTCCTGCCGGACCCAGCCCAGCGAGTAAGTAAGAAACACACCATAACGCCAGTCCAATGAGGTATTGGCACCTGCACCATGCAGCGTGCCACAGAGCCACCGAGCCAGAAAAACAGTGATCCCGCGGGCATTTCTGCACTGATGATTTCGTCTCGTCCAGCGATTCGATCAACCGGCTATTTATGGCTACCAGGCACAACAAGCGTTGTGCCATTGTCTGCACGAAAATCAGAGATTGCCCGCATAGAGGCGAGAATAATGTTTGGTCACGGCTCACTTAGTTCATTTTTATCCTGCAGATCTTTAGAGAATTGAACCCAAACTTCTCCCACACGCTGCAATGTAGACTGGATCTAGTGGATCCTCGGGCTCCGTATTCGTACTGTCCATTCGTTCGCTCATCGCTCATAACAAAGTCTTCGTATTGAGTCATAGGTCATTACACCTCAAAATGTTCAAGTGACGCTATAGCGAACCATTCGCTCGTCCACAATGAGAGGCTCGACAAACCCTGCCACCTTTTCCCGCAGGCTTTTCTACAGACACAAAAAAGCCCACCGAAGTGGGCTAACCCAAAAACTAAGAACATTAACTTCAAAAAGCATTCGTCAATTTTTAAAAGCGATAATCACCTAAACTTGGGGCAACAATAAAACAGACTGGCCCTGCATCACCTCTACCCTTTCGTTCACATGTCTAGTGCGATTATAAGCGCTCCCCAACCGCATGAGCCAGCTGATGCTCAGTATGAGCCAATATAGTCAACGCGGCACCTAAGCTCCTCATCAAGCAGCGTTCTTGCCATCGCCCTAAAGCCATGAGGGTTATCTGATCATTGGGGCGGCCCAATGAACGCAGAGCAGTAGGAACACCATTATCGTTGAGCGACCTGCCGCCTTTACGAGCTGATGAAAAAACATAGCTGCAGAGCTGACGTAAAAATAGCGACCCCTAATAGGCGTCGATACTGCAAAAAAGCAATCTAATTTCTGAAGCGTCAGGTTTTATCGAATTACAACAATAGGTATAGGGCTTTTTGGGAAGTATTGAAATATAGAGGTGGTAGCTAAGATGGACTGACCGGCAACCGAGTTGCACCGACCCAGGCATTACGAGTTCTATCTATTTCTTTGGTCATCTTTGACCGAGATTTATGCAGAATTGGGAAGTGGTAGCTACGGTGGACTGACCGGCAACCGAGTTGCACCGACACAGTTGCACCGACACAGGCATTACGGCTTTTACCTATTTCTTTGATCATCTTTGATCGAGATTTATGCACAATTGGGAAGTGGTAGCTACGGGTGGACTTGAACCACCGACCCCAGCATTATGAATGCGATCTGGGACTAGCTGCTACAGCAACAAACCAAGCTGTGTAGGCGTTCGTAGCACCTTCGAATACCAGCTAAACCCTTTAGACACCGTGAAAACCCCGCAAAATCCCCACAACGGAAGTTAGTGAACACTAACCTTTCTTAGCATCACCTTTCGAAAGAACTCTTCGGAATTGGCATCCCATAAGCCTGATCTAAAATAGTTCCTGATGGAGTTTTATGGCGATTTCTTCAAACTTTCACTAGCTTGCCTAGTTTCCGTACACTTATACAAAAAACGCGTAGCCACTAATCGCTATATTTCGGCCGCCAACTCCAGTCTTTAAACTCTCCATCTACGCGGGAAGGAACATGCCTGTCCAAATCATCATAGAATTCATGAACCGTATAACCGTAAAGGCTGCCAACTTCTCTCAGGCTATCAACGTCTCTCCTCTCCGGATTATATTGATAGTCTTCCACGTATTCATCTACCTCGAGGTATTTGTAATCACTATATTTCCTGTCTCTTATACACATCTCCGAGCCCACGAG
>CAJXUL010000202.1 GCA_913060615.1 uncultured Gammaproteobacteria bacterium
TGAAGGGGTGGCAGAGCTGATTGTAGATTTGCTGTTTGATAATGGCGGCATATCTAAAGTCAGTTTAGACGCGCATACCAGCAGGTTATTGATGGATGCGTGCGCAGCAAGCGGGCCGGAGGATTTGATCGGGCAAAACTGGGAGAAAGTGCGAGACGCTTTGTCGCAGTCTTACAATAGATACAGCTAATGGCGCGTACTACATAAAACGCATTAATCAATGCGTACAACAGAATTTGGTGGGGGAGAGGAAATGTTAGATTTAGTTATTCGCAATGGTCGGGTAGTGGACGGCACAGGCTTGCCTTTATTCGCCGCAGATGTAGGTATTAAAGACGGCAAGATTGTCACCGTGGGCAAAGTCATTGAGGCGGCCAAAGAAGAAGTGGATGCCAAAGGCCAAATAGTCGCACCCGGATTCATCGACCCTCATACCCATTTTGATGCCCAACTCTTGTGGGATGGCGCAGCCAAGCCAGCCATTGAACACGGCATTACCACCATTGTGCCTGGCAACTGTTCGCTGTCTCTTGCGCCGTTAAAAGCCGAGCACCGTATGAAGTTAGTGGGCATGTTCAACCAAATAGAAGAAATGCCGCACAAGGCTTTCGAAGAAGGGGTTGAATGGAATTGGGAAACCTTTGAAGAGTTTGTCGGTCGGATTGAAAAAGATCTAACAATTAATGTTGCACCCTTGGTTGGGCACAGTGTTTTACGTCTTTGGGTAATGGGTGATGCGTCCATGCAAGGCCCTGCGAACCAGGCTCAAATAGATGCGATGAAAGACCTGCTTAGCCAATGTTTAAGCGCCGGAGCCATTGGTCTTTCTAGTAGTTTTGTAGATATGGACGAGCGACTCCAGCCCGTACCCAGCCGTTACTCAGACACCGTTGAGCTGGCTGCACTGTGTGACGTTTTGGCTGAGCACAATAAGATTCTTCAGGTGGTACACGAGTTCTACGATACAGACCTTACCTTGGCACGAGTGGATCAGCTGGCTGAAATAAGCCTAAAGCACGGCATCACAACCACGTTGTCGCCGCTGTTTGTTAGTGAAGACAACGCTGAGGGCGCTAAGAAAATTATGCAGCGCGTAGTTGAGCAAACTGCTAGGGGCGCACGAGTTTGGCCCCAAGTCCAAACGCGGCCAATAGATATTAGCTTTACCTTTGCTGTGCCTAGTCTGCTGTTTATTCGTTTGCCCGGTTGGTACGCCCTGATGCGATTTAGTACGCCGGAGCAGATTATGGCTACCCTGCAAAATGCAGAAGCCAGGGCGAAACTAGTGGGTGAAGCCCAGCGCATGATGTCATTGTGGAAGCGCCTTATACTGCGCCAAGTGCAGACCGATGCTAACCAGATCTATGTGGGTAAAACCTTGGCAGAGATCGCTGAGATGCGCGGCACTGACCCACTCAATGTGATGATCGACCTGTCCTTGGAAGAGTCGTTAGATGCGCATTTTCTTTCCAGTGATATGGGTCATAACGATGATGAGTTGGTCGCAAGTTTCTTAACCCACCCCAATGTAATGATTGGCGCCAGTGATGGCGGCGCCCATATCTTGTCATTTTCCACTTACGGCGATACAGGTTATCTGTTCTCCCGCTTTGTGCGTCAGTGCAATGCGCTGGGGCTAGAGCAAGCGGTGAAGAAAATTACATCAGATACCGCAAGCTTGTGGGGCATGCATAATCGCGGCTTTGTGAAGAGTGGTTTTGCCGCGGACATCACCATATTTGATGACGAAAATATTGGTCGAGGCCCAGAATATTACGTTCAAGATGTACCCGGCGATGGCTATCGTTATGTGCGTGATGCCATTGGTGTAGATACTGTGATTATCGGCGGCGCTGTGGCTTACAACAGTAAGTCGGGCTACACCGACTCACGTAAGGGGCGCGTTATAGGTTAAGGCGCTTAAGGCGCTTAAGTCGTTTAAGGCTAAAGACGAAGAAGGTTAAGGCTGCTGGGTATTTGTGCCAAGCAGCTTTTAGCGCAAACCCTCAGTTTAAATATGAACCCGAACGTAGAACTTAAATACATAGCTAAAATGCTGCTTTAGTAGGCGCTGGCGAGCACGTTAAAAAGCATCTTCCATAGGGACAGTCGCAACGGTCGAGAGTAGCTAGATGCTGCCTTGTGACGAGGCGGCCTTGGGCTCGTCGTAAGGTGCCAGCTTATTGATGCGGATAACCGCCTGCAGTTCATGAACATAATCCTTGCCGCGCTCGGAGTAACGCAACAATCCTTCAGCGAGAATGTGCCCGCTGACGGTTTCATCGTCTGCTCTGAGTTCGGCACGGCTCATACGCAAATCTTGATAAGCACGGTGGGTATTAATATTTCGCGTATAAGAATCTACCGCATCACTCACATTAGCGAATTTTGCTACCTCGTGCTTTGCACCAGCGTTTCGTTGTTTAGGCACCAGACCACAGCCTTTTTCATAACACCATTGGCCAAATAGATTATTCGCTTGAACCGCAAATCTTGAAGTGCCCCATGCAGACTCAACCGCCGCTTGGGCCAGCGCCAGAGAGGGCGGCACAGTGTCCACGCGGACAAGCAATTCCTTGATGAGTTCTGATGATGATAGGTCTGCATCAGCCAGTCGGTAAACGCCAGCCAAGTCTGCCAGTGTCTTTGTATCCTGCGCAGACAAAATATCTTGGACGCGGTCAGCAACGGCCAAAAGCTGTTGTCGCTGGCCTTGAATGTGTAAATTTCTTGCCTCTATCAAAGGCAGCATGTAGCCGAAGAATGCTGCTTTCTTAGCTTTGACGTCAGCATAAGTAGTGAAGTCTGGTAGCGCCCGCGAGGTTGATACATTAACTGGCACAGTTGCACTGCCGCTGTTAACTGAGCTAGCTGGCTGTGCAGAACTGGAGTCAAGCATTTGGCTGGCGGTATAACCAATAGCGCCAAGGAAGATAAGCGCGGCTAAAACACTAGCGCTAGAGAATAATTTCATTATTTGCCTTGCCCACGAATGTGAGTATTAAAGAACTGCAGAGTCTCGCCGTTGAGTATCTCTTTTAGTTCGGTACTGGAGATTTTGCCAGCATAACCTATTCGCTTAGCAAAGTTTGAGAATTGCGGCGCGTCAGAAAAATCCATGTGCTTGGTTTCACTAATCAAGAGCTTTTTAGTCTTGCCGGTGCTGTTGCTGATAAGCATATCCAGCTTTTCATAATTCAATGGCGTGCCTTTCCACTCAGGCTGCCCCATATAGAGCATAGGCACATTTAAGCCAGCTTTTACGGTTTGGGGCGGTACCGGCACCATCCACCCGTCTAAGGCAATTACGGCAGAAATGCGCGGGTCTTGTGCGGCGGCTAAAATGCTGGTGGCGCCGCCAAAAGAATGGCCAAAGATACCTACCCGGTCAGTGCTAATGTGTTGCCAAATAGGCTGACCCAGGTTTTTTCTCGCTTGGATTTGATCAAGCAGGAAGGACATATCCTTGGCGCGGGTATTCAGTTGTGGGCCGCGGAAGGCCCAAAAAGCTTCTTCAGTATCTATGCCATCGTGGCTTGAGCGATAGTCGGCAGTGGTGCCGTCGTCAAAAATAGTCAGGTACGCGTCATAGGGGTGGTCAACAGCAGCAACAAAGTAGCCTTGACTGGCTAGTTCTTCCATTTGCACCGAGTTTTGATTTTTCATGCCGCCGAGGCCGTGAGAAAAAAGCACCAAGGGCAGGTTGGTAAGTTCTGCTTTCATGGTGGCGCCAGCGTGAGAATTGGTTGCAACCCACCGCATATGATTAAGCAAGAACTTTGGCAGACCAGAAGACTTTGCAAAAGGCCCCATGCGTAATTCAGGGTCTGGCAAGTATGTTACAGGTTTGTTGGTTGTTGGCTCGGCTGGATACCATATTTGCACTACTACGCGACGTTTGTCGCCAGTTTTAGAGGTAAAGGCTTCCTCTCTTGAGTTGTCTTGCCAAGTGAAAGTTTGGGTGCCTACCGCATAGGGGCCTGCGGGTTCAGGCAAATCATCGAAGGGCAGAAGCTTGGGGACAATGGCAGAGCAGCCACCGATCATAAAAAGAGAAAGGCCAAGCCCGCTGACTTTTAGTATGTTTTTCATGATGGACGACATGGTGCTCTCGAAATTAAAACAGTGCAGAAGGCTAAAGAAATAGCTGTGAGCAATGCGTGAATGCGCAGTGCGGTGCGGCTTAAAGGCAGAGCAGGGATTGTGCAGCAGGTGAACCCTGCCGTGACCAGTTATAGGTGCTCAAGTTGCGAACCGGCTAGGCACTAGCCTGCATCGACTTGGGCCTACTTAGGATCTAAACGAATAAAGTAGCGGGGTGGGAATCCCGTTAAAATTCTAAAGCTGAGCGGAAGGGGGTGGTCTGCATCTACTCTATTGTGCTCAGCACCTTCAACGGGCACAGCAAGATATTCAGCGGTTTGGTCATTAACGGTAACGCTGACATTGGGTAGGGCCAAAGTTTGGCGATACCAAGCTCTGGGCCAATGGTTGGCAGCAACGTAAAGTTGGTCAGCGCTGTCAATGCGCGAGACCACACGGTCCCTGCGAACGCCGTCAGAATTGGTCGTGGTAATGACAATCATGCCGTCGCCCTGAGGCTGAAAGTAACCCAGCAAAGATTCAAAGGTGGCAACTATGCCGACATAGACAACAAACAGAATTAGGACAATCTTAAACACACGTTTCATCGAACATCTCCCCAAAGTTACGAAGGTTTAGGCTTAAACTCAGATTTTGATCATACGCCACCCAAATATTCTGTGAAGGGGCGTTTGGATTCCTTTTTGATCGCAGGTAAAGAAAATTTAGGCACTGTGAAAATAAAATGCCAAGAATTGACTATAGCTCTTGAGATTCCGCGCCTACTTCTTCATCATTCGCTCCGCGGGAGGGATGGCAGAGTGGTCGAATGCACTGGTCTTGAAAACCAGCAAGGTGTTAAAACCTTCCAGGGTTCGAATCCCTGTCCCTCCGCCATTTCATCGTCCCAAGACGTCCGAAGACGTCTCTTATTGCAACTATTCATTGTAAAAACAACAACTTAGAGTACATTAAGGTTCTGAGGTGTCCGCCTGCAGCCGTTCCCTTGAGGGGGCATTTGTGGGGGCACATTTTGTTTTGGACACGAATTAGGGGGCACCTATGCTTACCGAGGTTGCAGTCAAGCAAGCTAAGGCTAAAGGGAAAGCTTATCGCCTGTCTGATCAGGGTGGTCTTTATTTAGAGGTGTCTTCCAAAGGTAGCAAGTATTGGAGATACAAGTACCGAATCTCCACTGGCG
>CAJXUL010000203.1 GCA_913060615.1 uncultured Gammaproteobacteria bacterium
GGGCTAATGTTAGATGTTGTTCTACCTGAAGAGGCGTACTGAGATGTTCAGCTAGATATTCCACTGCTTGGTCTTCAATAACGTCTTTTGGTTTCACATTGTCATTGGTGCATTTATCCAGGAGCCAGTAAATATAATCGCGTAAAATACCCTGCGAGGCATCGAGAGACATGGTAACCGTGCGGTAGCCAACTTCTTCCATTGTGGGAGATTTCAGGTCATTTTTAAGTTTAGGGTGGCCCGCCAATACAATAGATAACTTGCCGCCGCCCTCATGAATGACTTCCATTAGGCGTTTAAGGCCTGTCAGTGTGCGATGGTGCAGGTCATGGGCTTCATCACAAAACAACACAACAGGCTTTTTACTCTTCTTGATGAGCTCCTGCAAATCTCGCTCGCGCTTTTCGCCAAGCTTTGGTACCCGATAGCCATTATCACCTGAAACATCGTAAAACAGCGCTGTGATCAAAGTGGTTAAATTTGTCTTGGATTTTTCCACTGAGAGTGACTTTGCAACTATCACATTTTTTTCAGCAGCTAATTGTTTTTGTATTTTTTCTAGGTAGGTAGTTTTGCCAATACCGACAACACCAGTCAGTGCGATGAGCTGGCCTTCAGGTATGATCTTTTTGAGTTGTCTGAATAACCTTTTGGCCGTGTCAGTTTCAAAGAAGTCTGCATCACGAAAATACTTCTTTATACCAAAGTGTTCCATGACTTCAATTTGCATGTTCTCCACTCCTATTATGGAAATATTCTTTTATTCGTTTCATGACAGCCTCTTTATCTAAAGACTCAGACAAAATAGCATCAATCATATCTCTGTCGCCTTGCGCAAGTATTGTCAAGGGTTTACCTAAATAGTTGGATATGGCAAGCTTGGCTTTCAGTATGTTTTCAAACCGCTTTTCGTTAAACGGGTCTGGATTATCAAATTCTCGCGTTGGTACTGGCTCAACTACGTTCTTCATTGACAAAATAACTTGGTGATTCTCATCGTTTTCAGAGTCCGGTAATTTAAGTGACTTTGCTAGCGTTTCGAGTTTTCCAAGCCGCTTTTCTGTTTTGGTTTGTTTAAACTTACGATATCTATACAAGGGAATTGGACCACTGATCGGAAAATAAGCACCATATCGTTGTCCATCATGTTCAACATACAATTCGTCGTCAAACAGGCCCCACCAAAGTACGACTTGTTCACCTGCGAGGTCGGGATCTACCTATGTGCTCCATCTTTATGCTATTAACAAAAAGGCCAAGATCATTGAAGAGCGCTGTAACTCGGCAAGTCAGGCTTTTTGAAATTTTTGTTCATTCGTCTTGGCGATTTGAGTTTCGTAAATTGGTAAGTGATAAGAGGTAATGATGTGATTACCAAGGGATACTGCCGGTATATTTCCAAGCGATTTTGACGTAAACAGACTTATTCATTTACATGCCTCTAGCGCGACCTGTGGGAGCAGCTTATTATCCATGCTTTTTGCCGACAAGAGGGATAACCTGATTGAAGAAGCCCTCTTATTTTCCTAAACAATGAATTTATCCCATTTCCCGTAGCTTGCTCTAATATGACCTTTTCGTAAACTCAACCCAATTAGCAATGCGCCACATAGCAAGCTTGAAACAACTGAAACCAGAGGGGCACCGAGCAGAAATGGCGTGGTAAATAATGCCAGGCCTAGAGGAACAAGCGCATAACGTGCCATGCGCCCAGACTCGGCAGTAGCAGTAACAACGACTGTCAGGACCAGAGCTCCCACCACATGATCAGCATTAGCCGTGCTGCCCTCGGTCCCCAGCGTCAAACGAGTGGACATAAGCCAAACTCCGACAGGAATGCAGAGCGCAAGATTCCAGGGCAAAGTAACTCCTCCTGCAATCATGTCTTTAAATACTGTTATGGGGCCCCGTTCAAACTCTCTTTCATCACCCTCCCAGGCTCCTGTATCAGTATCGCCGGTAAAGAAAATACGTAGCAATGGGCGACCTTGCTTTTTACGACGCCATAAGAATTCAGTAGTTGCCACCAGCTCATCCAGCGAATAAGGAATTTGAATCAGCATGGCTGCTGCACCAACCAGGCAAAGTGTACACCAGGTTCCAATAACGATGGGCTGAATAATAATGAAGAAAATCGACACCACGCCTAATGGCACAATCATAATGCCGAACAGCATTACCAACCAGGGCATGGTGCGCCAGCGGCGGGTTGACCCCATCAGGCCGGTAAGAATTTCCAGCGCATAAGTCATAGCACCTAACCCGGCGTCGGGAACCGGCCACGCCTCAGATACCTCAGATGTGATAATTTCTTCGGTGCCATTTTTCGGGTCACCGCCCCCGCCTGCAAAAAACGGTTCCCATACCGCGTCTATATGTCCTAACTGGAAGGCACACAAATAGCGTGAAATAAAAAAACCTACAAATGCGAGCAAAATAATAGGCATCCGTTGCACCCAGCTTGACGGATTAAACTCCCAACCGGGCGGAATATTGGGGCCGGTCTCCGCCGCTATTAGTGATACACCGGGCGTTGGCCGCGAGCACACGGCAAAAGCAATAATCAGCATGCCCACTAACGTGCCGTTCAGATAGGCCCCCGCCGTAGGAGCCCAGAACACCAACGGTGCCGAGAGCACCCAAAATCCGACAATTCCCGCGGCCCAGCGAGCCTGGCTCATTCGCCATGACAGACTTAAACCGGCAAACACCAGCAGTGCCAGTCCCGACCCCATGTCACTAATCGTCATTGCGCGGCTTTCATACCCCAACAAAAATGGCGCGGTTAACAACCAGAACGCCAACCCGATATTCATAAAGTGGGCCCAAATAAAGTTGCTATGGGCGTCACGATAATGATCTTCGTGCTTTTCACGAATTGCGTTGGCGTTAACTTCTTTTTCCTTCGCCGTTTGCATCCAGTCTGGCAAAGTGATGCCATTGGCTTTATACCAACCTGGCGGATCTTTTTTCAGATTGTCAATTAACCGTTCCAGTGCATCATAAATGTGGTGCTGTGGTCGCCAATTTAACTGTTCCTTTACCCGGCTGAGATTAAGGTCATAATGATCACTTGATAAATCAATCATGAATGGTTTAATGAACGGCTTTTCACCATGATCAAAGGCGTCAGGTACCACCGGCTCGGTTTTTTCTTCCAGCCAAGCTCCAGGTTTAGCAACATACTCCGGTATTTCGATGGTGTTCCACTCTCGTTCACCATAAATCAAATGACCAATTCGATTTTGCAGCGCCTGATAACCCATTACGCTGTCTTCGCCGGCCAATAGTACATTTTCTTTGGGCACTTCATGGCGCTTTTCAACCAGCTCGGTAAACAATGACACCATATCGTCTTTATGCAAAAAAGCTTGTCCGGCCATTTTATCGCCCGAGTACACCCAACTCTTAAATTGCCGCTCGTAAATGCGGGCGATCTGATAGCTTAAAGTGGGAACAGCGGTGTGGTCATCGTACAAGCCAGCCATTCGTAACAGGGTATAGGGAATTTTGCCATGATGGCTGCGAATGGCTTCTTCGGCATCGGCTTTAGACTGCGGATAGGTCCAGCCGGGCTCAATGGGCGTGTCCTCGGTGATTTTTTCTCCAGGGACCCCTGCCCGATGAATGAGCATGGTGGAGGAATAGATGAAATGATCCACATCAAAGCGCTGCAGTTCGGTTAGAAAATCCGCCGTTCCCTTTACATTGAGAGCCTCATACAAGGGGTTGTCTTCGCCCGAGAAATCATAATAGGCGGCAAGGTGAATCACGCAGGCAATATGACCGCCATGTTTTTCATGAATTTTATACAACGCAAGGGAAATGGAGTCTTTGGAGGTAAAATCGCACTCGTAACTTTCATGGGCACTTTCGCAAGGTGTCAAATCCAACCCAATAAGGTGATAATCTTTTTTCAGCACCTCACAAAGTGCACTGCCTACGCCGCCAGATGCACCAGTTATCAGAACAATCCGCTTTTCTGCTGCTTGTTGTGCCATCAATAAGTCCTTGCCAGAAACCTAAAATTAAGAGGGTTACTATTGAGTAACGAATCAACCCGCGTTTCGGGTCATTGACAGAGAGAAAACGATGAAAATAGACAAAATCTAATCAACTTCGGCAATTTAGGGAAACGCGCCGCGTCTGCTTGATAATCGATAATGCGGCGGGACAGTGTAAAACTTGCGAACGACAGGAATATACTTTGTAGTAAAAACACGATTGGTTTGGGGAGCCATCATGCAAGGAGCCTTTGCTGCCACACCGCGTTGGTTAATAAATGCCATAGGCTAATGATTTTAATTGAATAAGTAAGATTGCACGACCGTAAAATGAAATTTAATGTTTTCAATGCGCAAATAGGAATAAAACTTGATGGTCTAGAGTCTCGCAATACTTCCTTGCTGGCACACGGTGTCGGCGCCCATTTGGATAAGGAGCCTCTCATGTCATTTATCTCAGCCGGTCCTGCAGACCGCCTTGAAAACCTCAAACCTAAACGCGTTACCCTTAACGATACAGAAATTCTTCTCATTCGTGACGGTGAAAACGTTTATGCCGGCAGCGCCGATTGCCCTCATAAAGGTGCGCCTCTTGAAGATGGTGCAGTATGTCGAGGCAAGTTGGTTTGCCCATGGCATAAAGGCACTTTTGATATCGCCTCTGCTGATGTATGCGAACCACCTGCACTAACAGGATTATCTCGGTATGCGGTTGAAATACGTGACGGCGAGGTACTTGTGGATCCCGAACAGGCCACCGACAGCACCGATAAACGACAAAACCGATTAACTGCAGTTAACGCACATTCTCATATTGTGATTGTCGGCGCTGGCGCAGCAGGCGCTGCCGCTCTGCAAAGTCTGGTGAACAATCGTTACCACGGTCGGATCACTGTTGTTGATCCAGAAGCAGATGCACCTTATGACCGAACACTGCTTACCAAAGCTGTGACAGCGGGCGACATGGAACCTGATGAGGTAGACCCCCTTGTTAATCAAGACGACATGGATATCACAGAAGTTACACGCCTAGTGGCTAAAGTATCCGGAATTGATACTGCCGCCCATCAAATTGAGCTATATGATGGTCAATCGTTGACATACGATCGATTACTTATTGCCACAGGCGGGATCCCCATACGGCCGGATTTACCCGGCGTTAATTTGTTGGGGATCCATACGCTTCGAAATATTGAGCATGTGGAACGCTGTCTCTTATACACATCTCCGAGCCCACGAGACGGACTCCTATCTCGTA
>CAJXUL010000204.1 GCA_913060615.1 uncultured Gammaproteobacteria bacterium
AGCCGGCTCTAACACCTTCTCTGGGGTCGTTTCTTCGGAGCTTTCCTGCACCACTTTCGGTGTGGCTTTCTCTCCAGCGGCCCAGCGCGCAGCTACAGATTCTGATTGGAAGTTCAGGCTGAAAAAGGCCATGGCGTCTCGGCAGGCAGAAAGTGCCGCGGCTTTGATACCGGCTTCATCGCCGCGGTAGTCGTTCTGGTTTGCCTTGCCGTAAGCGGGTAGATCCCATGAACCCAGTAAATTTGCTTGGTTGTCATAAAAGTGGAATCTGTAGCGCATCCATACTTCAAAGTACTCTGAACGTGTTTGGCGGGGCAGTGCCATCTGCATTTGCATAATCTCGGGTAGCAAAATGGCGTCAACATTGTCGTTGCCGGCAAGTTGTTCGAGCACCGTATAGTTGTTAAACAGCCCTTCGCCCAATCTGCTAAACATATTACGTTGGGCGCTACCGATATGAATGTTGAACTTGCCCGAGCCTTGGATCTCTTCGTTATGGTTATAACCGAGCAGTTTTTCATTCAAAACTATGCCTGCATTTATAGGGATGGGTTCTAGTAAGGGTGTTGGGAATTGGTTTTCCAAGCTCACTTGGGCACCACTACAGCCTGCGGTGAAAAGTGCCAACGCGAGCGCTAAGCGTGTTTTTAGCTTCGCGCCCATGCCACTTTGGGAAGTTTCTAGCGTTTTAAGCCAAGGGATAAGTTTTGCCATGCTATTACTCATTGGTATTGGGTGAGCCCCACAAACGTACCGTCATTGCGGTAGGCCAGCTCGCGCATTAGGGCTGCAAAGCGAAAAGTTCTGGCATTTGGGCGATCTAAAAAAACCGGAAACCCTACAGCGTGTATCCTTACTCTGCGACGACCTGATTCATCAGCTAAGTTAATTCGGTCAACCGCTTCCACAACTTCCTCTATGGAGTTGCCAGTGTAGTCGTCACCAAATACATAAACGCTGATACGCTTGTTTGGGTCATAGAAGGTTGAAACCGCTTCCTCGATGCCTTCAACAGGACTCGAGTTACTAAACGGCGCCCAGTTGCGCAAGGTACTAACTATGCTGCTGCGACGGCTTGGACTGTCTGCTATCCATTGGCGGGCAAAGGCGGGGAACATGTAGTCACCCATATCATTCATGACTTGAATGCCTTTCACATTGGGGTAAATAGCCAGAGTTTCACTGACTTTTTGTACCGCTTGGCCCCAGGCCGCGCTTTGCATACTGCCCGATGTATCGATAACAAAAATGATGTACTCGGAGTCAACTGAGATACCGCCAACCAGTCCGGAGTCACGTCGAAAATCTAGCCCTAATAGACGCTCCATCTCATCGGTTAGGCTTTGTCTAGCAGAGGCGAGCTGTTGATTTTCGAGGGAAATTTCTCGCTCTGCTTCGGCTAGGTTGTCAAAGCGACCCAGTACCTTGGTTAACTGGGTCTGTAATTCTGCCAGCTCTACTAACTTGCTTTGGAGGTCGCTATTTTCTAGTTGGATCTGCCTGCGTAATTCGCTGATTTTGCCCCGGATTTCAAACAGTGCAGCTTCGCGCTGCTGTACTTGTTCGGTTAAATCAACACTGCTGACTTCTAGCACCTCAGGTTGAAATGTTTTGGTTAGCATTAACAGTAATATGATGGCGCCAAAGCCACAACAGATGACGTCGAGGAACGATACGCTGAATTCTTCTACACCCCGTCTTTTACGCATTTAGTGCCAACCTCGTAATCGAGTAGCTAGTAAAACTGCTGTTGGTTGAACGACCGCGCTCACAATAGTTAAAGTAGGCGCTGGATTTTGACGCAACTCAAGGTAAATCTGTCCAGCGGTCTCTTTCTTCGCCTGCTCTGCCATTTTTTCTGCTATCTGCTCTGAAATTAACTTAGTCATTACGGCCAATCCCACGACGGCGAGATAAATGCGCCGCCTGAAACTCGTGCCAACTGCCACCAGGCTGCGCCGGCTAATGGATCACCCTCCATGGGAAATAAGATGACATTGATTGGAATCTGTCGCGGCAGTCGTTCGGCTGCAGCTCTAAATAGCTCTAGTCTGTTGTTGCCAGCGACTGTTGCGCTTCGTGGCTCTGCGTTGCCTCTTGTAGGCAGACCGTCGGTAATGAAGTAAACATTGTCTGGAATAGGCGAGAGCTCTCTAATTGCGAGTACTACAGCCTCTAAATTTGTTCCACCAGTGGGCACTTGTTGTTTCAAAGATTCTACTGCCGCGTTAATTAAACTGCCATCAGCCATAGGTTGCCAGTCATTGGAGCCGCCGGGCACTAAGGTCTGGGTGGTTTCACTAAAGGTCATTAGTTGAAATTCTGCATCTAGCGGTAGTTGGGCTGCTAGCCACTCTACAGTGCGTATAGCTCTTTGCCACTTTGGCGCTTGCAGTTGTTTTTCAATAGGCATGTTACGCCTGCGCAGAACATTGACGATGGTTTCGTCAAGCATGCTGGCTGAGCTGTCCACAACAATGACAACATTACGTCCGCCCACCCGCATGCCGGTTAAGTACTGGCGGTCGCCTTCGCCTTTTATATTGCGGATTTGGTTGCCATCATTGGCAGCTTTTACGGCTTCAAGCAGCTTTATTTCATCTTGGCGGCTTTCTATGTCTGATTTCAACTCATTGGTATCTGATTGTGACGCGATGGAATTGGCTTCCAGCTCAAGCAGTCTATCCAGTTGGGCTTTGAGGCTTTTTTCTATTACAGAGGCTTTCTCAATGGCGTTGCTCAGTCGGGCTTGGCTGTCGTCTTTGGCCTCAATTAGGTCAAATAAATCCTCTTCGCCTTGGAGCACTTGGTAGTCGAGTAGGCGTATTTCAGCAAGTAGGTCTTTGTTAACGATGGCCTGATTTTGCTGTGCATCGTGATTGACGATGAGGAAAATTAGAATAACCGCGCCAAAGCCGCATGACATAACGTCGAGAAATGCCAAGGAAAATATGTTGAGGGGGCGCTTTTTTGCCATATTTATTCGGCGTGAATCGCCAGCCAGCTATTGCCTGCAAAGAGCACTTGGTCTCCATGCTTGAGCCGCGCTTGGCTAGCGGGTTGGTCATTCACAAGTACCTGAACGTTAGGACGCAGTAGCCCGTCTTGGTCTAAGAATGCCTCAAAAGAGCGGTCCTCAACAGGCGTTGCTGCTAAATCGCCAAGCAGGTGGGTTGCTGATTTTCTGTCAACTTGTTCAGCTAACGCTGCCGTAGAGCGGCTATTGTTGGTCATCTGAGGTTGATTGATTGGGCCGCTAGAATCTGAAATCGAGTGGGCGTTGAGGCGGTCGATTTGCCCCGGTTCAAAGGTTTGGGCGAGCGTTCGTGCCTGTTCGAAATAGTTGCTGCTAGTGGCCACCGTGAGACTGGCCACACGACTTTCTAGCAACTCTACTAGCTTTGGTATCTTTGCGGCTCTTGGCGTGATCACTAGGTGAGTGGCGTCGGTCAAGCCCAGCTGATCTATTTGCTGGGCAAGCTGGCTTGTCAGTTGGGTGGTATTTATTTCAGCGCTACGGCTGTAGCCATCTATATCTACACTGATTCTGGCGTCCTGGGGTATTTGACCTTGGTCTATCCAACTCAGCACTTGGTCAAAGGCCTGTTGCTCAGTTGTAGCGCTGTGCAGTGGGTCAAAGCGAATGCTGTCGAGAAATACATTGGCGATTTCTTGCAGCCAGGTGTCCACAATGCTGAATAGCCCCAAGCTATCAAAGTTGGCGATGGAACTGTTTACAAGCATAGTTTCGCTTAACTGTACGCTGCTGAGTTGCCCTTGGCGCAGACCGATGTCGAACAAATGAAAATCGTTGCCTTGCTTGCTGGCCCTTTGATGCGCCAGTCCGCTATTGATAAAACCACTGGGTTTGAGACCAGCGGCTTGGGCAATGCCAAGCAGCAACTGCAGCTGTTCGTTGGAGAAGTAGGCAGGGATTAGAAAAGCGCATTCTTCTATGTCCGCCAATGCTGTCATGTTTTTCAGGTGGTGAAAAATCAGATCCGCATGATTAAGGGCCTTGCCCAATGGGGAAGCGAGGGTCTCATCGCTGAGCCTACCCATATACTGACTGGCACATGCCTGTGGTTGGCTTTTTACATTAGCTAACGCTGCATGACCAAAGAGCAAATTTTGACCATCGAAATAGGCGATACTTGGCTGGTCGTAAACCACTTCGCCTTGGCCGTTTGTGCAGCTTAAGCTGCCATCGTTGATGTCTATTAAATGCATATTACTTGTCGGTTGTTCTTAGGTGGCTGAGCAATCGTTTGTCGCAATAATTGTGAGTATCTAACACTAAGCGCTCTTGGATCAGCTGTAGTTGATGCATGAAAAAGACCAAAACAATACTGATGAGTAGGGCGATGAAGGTTGAGTTGAACGCCACACCTAGGCTGGCTGTGACCCCAGCAATGTCGCCTTCTACAGCTTTGTAGGCTTGGCCAAGTGCGTCACTGATGCCTCTGACTGTGCCGATGAAGCCAATAGATGGAATAGCCCACGCAATGTATCTAATCATAGATAGCTCGCTGTCCAGGCGATCTGATTCGCTCTCGCACACGGACTTCACCGCTTCTGAAACATCTTGCACATTTTCTGTTGAGGCAAAACGGTTGAGCGCCGCGCTGAGTGCTCTGGGCAGTAGCCCCATTTGTTCTGTTTCTGACAACGCTTGTAACGGGCGAATGTAGGTGCGGGTATCTTGGGGCAAAATATTCATGCCGCCATGGATATTGATGAAATCTTTTTCTAAGAGGTCTTGTTCATAAAAAGCTCTGCGGGTTTTTAAACCCATTATAGCCAGCGCCCAAAACAGCAAAATGAAACAAGACTCTTGTTCGAAATCTTTTACCACAACGTACAGTGATCTTTCCTGCACGTAGTCTTTATTGATTGCGGCCTGGGCGGCATTACTTTCAAGCACTGCTTCCGCGTTTGGTCTAATGACTGTTTGGTAAACCAGGTGTACCAAAATCACTGAAACGATTAGTGCGCTGATCTGAAAGATCATCTCCGTTGGTATTTGTTTTTTCATATATTGCAGTCCAACTGTCCAGTATTTGGTTTCATTAAGTTGTTGATTAAATGTCTACAGGAAAGGGCACGGCGAAGTCCTCAGAAATCTCTTCGCTGGGTTTGAATACGTCTTTTTGGTCTCTTGTCGCTGCTTTGGGCGCAACGAGCACGGGTGCTTTTTTTGTTGGGGCATTTGCGCCGGCATTATTAG
>CAJXUL010000205.1 GCA_913060615.1 uncultured Gammaproteobacteria bacterium
CACCTCTCTATTCGTCGGCAGCGTCAGATGTGTATAAGAGACAGGAGCAGTTGAAAAAACCTGTGCGCGTGACGCTGACCACAGATTCCCAATATGTACGACAGGGCATCACTAAGTGGATTGCCGGTTGGAAGCGCAATGGTTGGATGACGTCGCAGAAAAAGCCGGTCAAAAATAAAGAGCTCTGGCAGCGCTTAGATGTGGCGGTAGCTGAGCACCAAGTGGAGTGGCTGTGGGTCAAAGGGCACAGTGGACACCGAGAAAATGAGATGGTCGATCAAGCGGCGAACGATGCCATAGATACAATGCAGGCAAATTAATGAGACAAATTGTATTAGATACCGAAACCACAGGTTTAGAAGTTGCGCTGGGTCACAAAATCATTGAGATTGGCGCTATTGAGATGATTGACCGTAAGTTTACAGGCCGTCACTTTCATAAATATCTAAATCCTGAGCGCGACATTGATGACGGGGCCAAAGAGGTGCACGGTATTACCGAAGCGTTTTTGGCCGATAAGCCCAAGTTTGCTGATGTCTGGGAGGAGCTTGAGCGCTTTCTCGATGGTGCTGAATTGATTATCCACAACGCGGTTTTTGATATTTCGTTCCTTGATAGCGAGATTCGCACTCTTGTTCGGCAGGGTCTAGCACCCCAACGAAAAATAGAAGATTTTTGCGGCGTGATAGATTCACTGGCAATTGCTCGGCAAAAGCATCCAGGCCAGAAGTTAAATTTGGACGCCTTGTGTCGTCGGTACGCGGTAGATAACTCCCAGCGGCAGTTACACGGCGCGCTGTTAGATGCTGAGATTTTAGCAGATGTATATCTGCTGATGACGGGTGGTCAAACCAACCTGTTCGGTGCCGGTAATAATCCAAACGATGATCCGTCTGGGCAGAACGATAATCAGATTGATCATAGCTGGGAAATTCCGCCTCTTAAACAGATCATGGCCAGCGTTGACGACATAGCATCTCACGAGAAGATGTTAGATCTACTTGCTGAACGAAGTGACGATGGGCCTGTTTGGCGGCGAGAGCACTAGGTAAGTCTGGCATTGTTAACTTTTTAGGTTTGGAGCGATTTGCGAGAAGTTGGTGTCTTGCTGGAGCGGCGCCCAAGCTTGCTATTTTTAGTTAACGATTGTTTTAAGTTACTTTGAAGTCACCTGCCTAATTTTGTTCCCAATATTTTCTCTTGTTGCTTTGCCAATTCCGCGCCTCACAATGGTGAGCTAGGAGGGTTAAGTGCTATCAGAGGGGGGAGAGGACAAGAGGTCTAAGCTGGATAAACGAGATGTGAGTCAAAGTTGCTTTAAGGCAGCGGCCTTTGCTTTACTGCCATATTGAAAAAGAACCGGGACCAACGCGAACTGTTAGCCCTTTTACTCGCTTACGAATAAAAGGGCCACAAAACTCAGTTCAGCGTCACCTACAGTAGGTAGTTAACACCCGCCCAGCCAGTCACACCCATAACGATGGTGTACGGCAGCGCCATGGTGACCATACGCATATAGCTCAGCCCTATGAGCGGAGCGATGGATGAGGTTAGCAAAAACAAGAATGCTGCTTGTCCATTTGGTGTTGCTACACTTGGGATATTGGTGCCTGTGTTGATAGCAATAGCAAGCAAATCAAATTGCTCTCTGCTGATCGTGCCATTGTCTAAAGCCGCTTTGACTTCGCCAATATAAACTGTAGCCACAAATACATTGTCACTGATAGCAGACAGCAAGCCGTTGGCGATGTAGAACATACCGGGTTGCACATCTAACGGTAGACTCAATACATACGCGATTATTGGCGAAAACAGATGTTGGTCGTGGATAACACCGACGATACCAAAAAACACAACGAGTAGTGCTGTGAAGGGCAAGGCCTCTTCAAATGCGTGGCCCAGCTGGTGTTCTTCAATGACGCCGTTGAAAGCTGTCTGCAACACGATAATGGTCAGGCCGATAAGACCCACCTCAGCTACATGATTAGCTAACGCCCATATCAGAATAAGACCACAGATTGCTTGAACTGCAAGCTTCGCCTTGTCTGAGTCTGAGCGGCGGGCGCTTTCCGCTTTGTCGAAGTCTGTGAGTATGGAGCGGACTCGCTCTGGCAGAACTGCACCGTAGCCTAGAATTTTTATTTGCTCTAGCAAGATGCAGGTGAGCAGACCGGCTGCAAGCACTGGCATGGTTACAGGCGCCATACGCCAAAAGAACTCAGCGAAATTCCAGCCTGCCTGGCTGGCGATGAGTAAGTTTTGCGGTTCACCGACTGTAGTACAAACGCCACCCAGGGCTGTACCCACTGCTGCGTGCATAAGAAGGTTGCGTAGAAACGCCCTGAATTCATTTAGCTCGGCGCGGTAGTCTGCCGCAATATCGCCGTCTTCAACATCGTCTTCTCTGTCTTCTGGTGCCAGTTTACTGGCAGCGACTTTGTGGTAGATCGAATAAAAGCCAACGCCCACACTAATGACTACTGCAGTAACTGTCAGAGCATCTAAGAAGGCCGACAAAAACGCTGAAATTGCACAAAATAAGAATGCAATGAGTGTTTTGGAGCGAATTGACAGAAGAATCTTGGTGAAAGTGAAGAGCAGTAGGTCTTTCATAAAGTAGATGCCAGCCACCATAAATACCAATAAAAGTATTACGGGGAGGGCCATTTCTACCTCATGATAAACTGTGGCGGGGCTCGTCATTCCCATGACCACGGCTTCTATGGCCAGTAGTCCACCAGGCTGCAATGGGTAGCATTTTAGCGCCATGGCTAGGGTGAAAATAAACTCCAGCACCAGTATCCAACCTGTCAAATAGGCGTTACCCGTTAGCAGCAGTAGTAACGGGTTGAAGATCAAAAAACCAATGACGGTCAACTTGTACCATTCTGGTGCACTACCAAGAAAATTCTGAGAAAACGAACTGAGGGATAACCCTTTCATAACACTCCTTTGCGCCTATATCCGCGGGTATTTTGTCTACCCATAGGTGTCGCTTTTTATTGTCTACGATCTATTTTGTCTCAGGCGTGCCCTACTAGTCGCCAATATATGATGACCAAGCTCCCCTAAATGCAGCCGCTAAAGATAGCCTGACCTGTGTTTGCGGGCAACTATTAACAGTGGAAAAGTGGCCGATTTTACGGAATTTTGAGGAATGTCGTAGGGTGAAAATACGACAGTGTTGACCCCTTAGTTACGCTGCGTTCACGCGAGCCTTAGAGTCATCCGACGCCCGAACGCCAACCGAACTCTATTCTAACTCCACTCCAACTAACCCCGGCGTTTATAGCAGCCAGAACCGGTGTGGTGTGTGGTCAATATAAGTGCACATATGGTGGCCACATCGAGGGTAAGGCGTCGGCAAATAGCACAACAATTTGTGCTATGTTATTTTCTTTTTTAATTAAGCGGTGGGGCAGTTCTATGTGGCCAAGTAGTTCAGATGAGTTTTCAGCAAATCACGTTATGGCCGAGGGAGATGATTCGGGTGAAGCTTGGTATTTCGCATTTATGCGCGATGAGCTGATTTGTAAGAGCGTACAAGGTACACCAGAACCTATTACAGCCGACGACTTTCGCTGGTTTGACGTAGAAACGCGCAGTAAGCATTTTCTTGGTCATTATGCTAACCGACCTTGTTTTGCCTTGTCTGTGAAAGGCGCTGTGCCTGAAGGTTTTGCGAAACTAGGCCTGCGCGGCTTGCTTGGACGCACTTCACAAGCCATGTTCTATCTAGCGGGTAGAGCTAAGCAGGTGATTGATTGGCATCAGACTAACCAATTTTGCGGTCGTTGCGGGGAACCAATGAAGATACATGGCGCGGATAGGGCCATGCAGTGCGGTGCTTGCCGGTTTATTGCTTACCCGCGTTTGTCGCCAAGTATCATAGTGCTTGTGACTAAGGGCGAGGAAATGTTGTTAGCGAGAAATGCTGCATGGCCTCAAGGTATGTACAGTACTTTGGCCGGGTTCGTGGAAGCAGGGGAATCTATTGAGCAAACCGTACATCGTGAGGTAATGGAAGAGGTTGGATTAGAAGTGGGAGAGTTGAACTATTTTGGTTCGCAAAGCTGGCCTTTCCCGAATTCTCTAATGCTGGGTTTTCATGCTAAATATGTGGGCGGTGATATTGTTTGTCAGCCTGATGAGATCGCGGATGCTCAGTGGTATACAAAAGATACGTTGCCACAAATTCCGCCAAAGACCGCAATTTCAGGCTGGTTAATTCAAGAGTTTTTAGATCAACTGGGTTAGGTTGTAGTCTTTGCCGTTTTGCCACTCAAAGCGGCCATGGTCTGAAAAACCCAGATTAAATGGCCGTTTGCTCTGAGATTTCCGTGCATAAAAGCACTCACAGGATCTCTTTTACCGCTGATTAAGCCCCTGGCATCCTCTATATCTCTGAAATAGATGATTAACTCGGGGGTGGCGTCTTTGTCGAAACTAAGTGCGCCACCTCTTATTTGGAAGCATATTTGACCATCTGCCCACTGCATGCGCACCCGCGCATCCAGATCACCAGACTTTTCGCTACAAAATTGATTTTCAAGAAAACTACGCATGCTACTTTTGCCATGTTCGGATTTCGGTCAGCTCTGATGATCTCGCCGATACCAATAATTGTCATTGCTCATTATCAAAGGAGCGCAAAGTTGGCCAAAATTGCCGAAAAGGTCAAGTTATTCGTGTAATTACAGCGGGAATTTTTTTCGTTTAAGTAATTTGTTATGCCGTGCTGGGTTCAGATTTTAGCTGCGTATGTAAGGCTATGCTGGCGCTACGTCGGCGCAATAGATAAAGTACCCGACCTTCTTCAGTCAGACAAAAGCTATATGGACTTTCTTTTTGAATATCTAATGTTCTTAGGACAAGTGGTGACCTTAGTGGTTGCCTTTTTGATCATTGCATCATTCCTGGCGGGGCTTTCCGGTGGACAGCAAGGCGACCAGGGCCACTTGGTCATTCGTAAACTCAATGAGCGCGTGCGTGAATTGCGTTTTGCTATGGAAAATCACCTGCTTACTGCAGATGAAGCAAAGCGTCAGCACAAATCTGAGTCCAAGAGCGAAAAAGCAGAGGCGAAAAAAACCGCCAAAGCAGCCAAGCTTGCCGCAAAGCAAAAACCAGACACAAAAAAGCCGGCTACTGCCGAGCAATCTGTTGATGCCGGTGTGATTAGTGAAGATGGCGCAGTTGAAACTCAAGTAG
>CAJXUL010000206.1 GCA_913060615.1 uncultured Gammaproteobacteria bacterium
CGTGGGCTCGGAGATGTGTATAAGAGACAGGTACCGGCTTGTTGGGTCGTATGACGGCTAAGATACTAAAGCCTGTTGCGGCGTCTGATCAGATTGTTGTTATTGGTTGGTGTATTGGCATTGAGGGTAAAAAACACTTCGCTGGTACTGCTATGTTTAACCAGCAGGGCGAGTGCTGCGCAGTATCTAAGCAGGTTTGGATAGGGCGGCAGGATTAGTCGTCTTTCGGTGCAGGAGCAATAATAGTCGTAAGTTGCGCTGACTGTGGCCTATGCGTTAATACTGTATGCAAATAATCTGAGGGGATTGGTTGATGAATATACGTAAATCGTTGGTTGGCCTCTTATTATTGGTTGCTGGGGCAATTGTTGGTGTGCTTGTGGCGGGCCAACTTTATAAGCCTGCAGATTTGGCTGCGCCAGCAGGCGCGAGTAAAGCGCTACAACAAGCAATTATTGATGCGGGCAAACCTGACGTTGCTTTGAGCAAATTGTTGGTGCCTCGGAGTGTGGATCAATGGCATAGCGCTATTGCGCTGCGCGCTGAAAGCCGAGCAGTTTCTCTTGATGAGTTGGCCACCGATCTTAATGTGACGATTACTCGGGACGTTATTGCCGGCGTTGCCGTGCATCGAGTGGTGCCTAATGATGTGGTTCTTGGCAAGGGTCTGTTCATTTATATTCATGGTGGGGCTTATGTCTTTGGTGGCGGCGATGCCAGTGTGTCTGAAGGTGCTTTAATTTCTGCACGTTCTGGTATTGCTACCATTTCTATTGACTACCGTATGCCTCCCGACCACCCTCATCCCGCTGCCATGACTGATGTGGAGATGGTTTATCGTGCGTTATTGAAAACTCATGATGCCGCCAATATGGGCATGGGCGGCACTTCTGCGGGTGGCGGTTTAAGTATGGCTGCCGTGCACCATTTCAAGGCTTTGGGTTTGCCTGTTCCCGGCGCACTGTATTTGGGTACGCCTTGGGCAGACTTGACTAAAACTGGCGATACGCTCTTTACTATGGAAGGTATTGATCGAGTTTTGGTGACTTATGATGCTTTGTTAGAAGCCGCCGCAATGCTCTATGCAGATGGCGTGGATTTAACAGACCCCTTACTGTCACCTGTATATGGTGACGTTGCTGGTTTTCCAGCAACGTATTTGGTCACCGGTACTCGGGATATGTTTTTGAGCGACACGGCCAGAGTGCACCGCAAACTGCGCAATGCAGGTGTTGAGGCTGACCTTAATGTGTATGAGGGGCTGTCCCATGCGGAGTACGCGTTTGTTGCTGACTCTCCAGAGCACGAGGCCACTTATAGAGAGCTGGCTGAGTTTTTGCGCCGGCATATTAATTAGTAAAAGCTGGTAGAAGTTAGCAGCAGTTAGTAAAAACCAGTAGGCGCTAGAGAGCTTCATCGTTTTGTTCAACCGGCTTTGTTGTCGGTTGGGGCAAACTGCTTTTTGCTTCTGTTTGAATCGTTTTCAACCCTTGTTACTTTTGTTCAATTAGGCTTTGAACAGTTCTGTTTCGATGTCTGCAAATGCTTTGAATTCTACTGCGTTACCACTGGGATCGTGGAAGAACATAGTGGCTTGCTCGCCCACCTGGCCTACAAATCTGATGTGCGGTTCTATAATGAACTGTATTTCATTGGCAATCAGCCGATCGCGCAGCCCTTTCCATGTATCCATTTCTAACACCACGCCAAAGTGGGGGATGGGTACGTCGTGGCCATCTACTGCATTGCTTGGATCGACCTTGTTAGCGGCGCTGGTGGCTACCTCATGGCACACCAATTGATGTCCAAATAGGTTGAAGTCTATCCACTCACTGCTGCGTCTACCTATGCCGCAGCCTAATACATTGGCATAAAAATCTTCTGCGGCGCCTAGGTCTGTTACCGGAATAGCGAGGTGAAATGGCGTGAGCTGCATATTGTTGAACCTATATCTTCCGCCGTTTTGGCAAGAGGTTGAATGTGGCCGATAGCGGCTGGGTTTTGTCTGCGAACTGTCTCGATTGATCTGCCGCGAAAGATAACAAATGAAGGCATAAATATCCTCAGTACTTTTTGTCAGTATTTTGTATAAGGACCTTGTATAAGTACTTCTATCAGCGCCTTTTATGAGGATTTTTTATTGGTGTTTTTTATGAGTGCTTCTTGTTAGCGCGCTCTAATGGCGCTGTTTATTTGAGTTTTTTTTCAGTTTTCTTTTCCAGTTTTTTTACAGCTTTCTATTAGTGCCTTTATTTTGGGCGGACTAAAGAAATTTTTTCGGGGATGAGTTAAATCTGTAAAACCTGTTTTGAGTTAGTGAAAATCTCGAGACTTAAACGGTGTCTCGTGGGCTTGTACGTCTTCCAAGAGCTCACTGGCGTCTTCTACGTGTCCTGCCACCACATGAATCACTCGGCCTTCGCGCTCTACAACGCCTTTGAATTTGAGCAATTGGCCTTGCAGTAATGCGGCGCGAAAGCGCGCCATAACGGTGGCCCAAATAATGATGTTGGTATTGCCGGTCTCATCTTCCAAGGTCAAAAATACCACGCCGCTGGCGGTGCCTGGGCGTTGCCTGCCTGTGACTAGTCCAGCAATGCGAATCAGTTGTCCGGATCTGCACTCCTCTAAATCTTGTGCGTGGCGGAAGCCCTTTAATGTGGGGTGGTTACGCAGTAGTGCCATGGGGTGGGGGCCTAGGGTTAATCCTGTATAGCGATAGTCATTGAGCATGTCTTCGCTCACCGTAGGTGTATTCAAATAAACGTTTTCATTATTCATGGCGTATTGTTTTTGTGGGCGTTCCAAAGCTAATGGTGCTTCTATGCCGGTAACATCCCAGTGGGCTTGATGCCGGTGGCCGACTAACCCAGTTAATGCGCCGGAGCGTGCAAGAAAACTCAGTTGTTGGTCATCTAAACCTGCACGCCGCGCTAAATCCTTGGCGTTAGATATGTGGGCGCTGTTTTGTGCGGCGCAGATGCGCTCGCCGGCTGCTCGGTTCAGACCCTTTACCATGCGTAGCCCTAAACGTAGCACGGGTTGTTGCTGTGGTTGTTCTGGAGGTTCTAATGTGTGGTCCCACTGGCTAATGGTGACGTCTATTGGGCGCACAACAATGTGGTGGCGCTTGGCGTCCTGTATCAGTTGTGAGGGGGAGTAGAAGCCCATGGGCAAACTGTTGAGTAAGCCGGCATAAAATGCAGCAGGCTGGTGGCACTTTAACCATGCCGATATATATACCAGTAGTGCGAAACTGGCGGCGTGAGATTCTGGGAAACCGTATTCACCAAACCCTTTCATTTGATTGAATATGCGCTCGGCGAATTCTTCACTGTGGCCGTTGTCACGCATGCCGTTAATCAGCTTCTCGCCAAAGTGTTCTAGGCCTCCGCGCTTTTTCCAAGCGGCCATAGCCCTGCGCAGTTGATCCGCTTCGCCGGCGCTGAATCCTGCTGCCACCATGGCCAGTTCAATAACCTGCTCCTGAAATATAGGAATACCCAATGTGCGTTCTAACACTTTGCGCACGCCGGGGCTGGCGTAGGTGACAGGCTCTAGTCCCTGGCGCCGGCGTAAATAAGGGTGAACCATATCGCCTTGAATAGGCCCTGGCCGCACAATGGCCACTTCTATCACTAAGTCGTAAAAGTTTTGTGGTTTTAGTCTTGGCAACATGGCCATTTGCGCTCGAGATTCAACTTGGAAAACGCCAAGGCTGTCGCCGCTTTGCAGCATTTGATAAGTGGCTTTGTCTTCCGCGGGAATTTGCTGAATGGTGAGCGGGCTTGATACTTGGCCGCTGCTGTAACACAGGTCTAAGGCTTTGCGTATGGCAGTCAACATACCCAGTGCCAGTACATCAATTTTTAGCAGGCCTAAAGTTTCTATGTCTTCTTTGTCCCACTGAATAACCGTGCGCTCGGGCATGCTGGCGTTTTCTATTGGTACCAGTTGGGTGAGGGGACCGCTGGAGATAATGAAGCCGCCCACATGTTGAGACAGGTGTCTGGGGAAGCCTAAGATTTCATTAAAGAAGCGAAAGAACTGGGTGGCTTGTGGGCTTTCTGGGTCTAGGCCTATTGAGCGGAAGCGCTCATCCAACACATCTTTGTTGTCCCACCATGCAATAGACTTAGACAATAGCTCTAGCACGCCAATGTCTAATCCCAAGGCTTTACCCACATCGCGTATGGCGCTGCGTGGACGATAAGTAATTAGGGTTGCGGCCAGCGCCGCACGCTCACGGCCGTAACGCTTATAGATATATTGAATGACTTCTTCGCGCCGCTCGTGTTCAAAATCTACATCAATATCAGGTGGCTCTTTACGCTCCATGGAAATAAAGCGTTCAAACAACAGGTGCATGCGGGCGGGATCTACTTCAGTGATAAATAGGCAGTAACAAACCGCAGAGTTGGCTGCCGAACCGCGACCTTGGCAAAGAATATTTTGGCTACGGGCAAATTGCACAATGTCTTGTACGGTTAAAAAGTAGTGTTCGTATTGTAGTTGCGCCACTAACAATAATTCTTTTTCAATCAGCGCCAGCGTGTCCTCGGGTATGCCTTCGGGCCAGCGCTCTTGTGCGCCCGCAAAGGTTAGCTGGCGCAAGTAGGCCTTGGGGGTGAGGTGTGGGGGGACTAAATCTTGCGGGTACTCGTAGCGCAGTTCCAACATATTAAACTGGCACAGGTCGGCAATTTTTACACTTTCAGCCAGCATTTCTGGCGGGTATAGGGTGGCCAGTTCTTGTAATGGTCGCAGGGTGCGCTCGGCATTGGCAAAGCCTTGGTAACCCAACTCATGCACATTGGTGTTCAGTTTTATGGCGGTGAGCACATCTTGCAGTGGCTGGCGCTCAGGGCAATGGGTGTGCACATCGTTGCTGGCTACTATGGGCAAACTTAAGCGCGAAGACAGAGTGAGCGCATGGGCGGTCTTGTCTAAATCTTGGCCATCTCTGAATAGCTCTAGGGCAATCCATAGCCGGCTAAATAGTGCTTTTAATGCTTCGCCAGTTTGCCCTTGAGCTTCAATGTTTTGCCCTCCCGGCACCCAGAGCGCCAGGCAGTTTTTTAAACCCCAACGAAAATCTTCTAAATACACTTGGTAGGAGCCTTTTTCTGAGCGGCGGCGTAATTTGCTGATTAGGGCTGAAAGCTGACCATAGGCGTCTCGGTCTGGGGCCTGTCTCTTAT
>CAJXUL010000207.1 GCA_913060615.1 uncultured Gammaproteobacteria bacterium
GATAGGAGTCCGTCTCGTGGGCTCGGAGATGTGTATAAGAGACAGGATCAACATCATCTCTAAGTGGGTGAGAATTGAAATCGCAATAAGGACATTTTTTGATGCACCACGGAAAGTGCACGTATAGCCCTGGATTTTTAAGCATTTGCGCTAAGACTTGCCGACAATTGCTTAATTAGATGTTGGCTTGCTTGGCCGCGGTGGCTCAATTTATTCTTGATGTCGGCAGGTAACTCGGCGGCGCTGCTACGCGCACTGGCGATATAAAATAGTGGGTCGTAGCCAAACCCACCATCGCCGTTTGGTTCTGTAAGAATCTCTCCCCACCACTGGCCGTAGGCTATTATTGGTGTTGGGTCGGTGGAGTGCTTGAGCATTACCATACAACAAAAAAAATATGCGGACCGCAATTCTTGGTTGGCTAATTGGTTAAGCAACTCTTTGTTATTTTCAGCATCGGTAGCATCTGCGTGAGCAAAGCGAGATGAATAAATGCCGGGACGACCATTCAGCGCGGGCACAACTAAACCGCTGTCGTCGGCTATTGCAGGCATGCCGGAGGCTAAGCTCACAGCTCTGGCCTTAATAAGTGCGTTTTCCACAAAGGTTGCACCATCTTCAACGGGGCTTGGTATATTCGTGTCAGTTTGGTTCTCTAGTTCTAGGCCCAAAGGCGCCAGCAAGCGTCGCATCTCAACGATCTTGCCGTTATTTCTAGTGCCTAGCATTACTTTCATTATTCAGCCCAATAGAGTTTCTGAGTGAATTTCAGCAATGTAGATTTGCCGTCAGGCGCAGTGGCTTGAATTTTGATTCTATGCACTTCTTGGTCGGCAAAACGTATCTCGGCCAAATAGTAAATGGCATCGCCCTCTTTAACTTGCTTAAAATCTAGGTCCTGTAGCTGGCCCAGCAAATTTTGACTGTCGCCAGTAATCGTCGCGCTGACAGCTTTTTTCTCACGGTTGAGAACTGATACATTGACTAACGCCCGATCTTTACCGCGAGAGATATCATATTCAGCAGCGATGCTGGGTTTCAGCATGGTTGTAGGAATCACAATGTAATGAAGCTCGTACTGACCAAAACGTTGCATTTGCTCAGCGACGCTCAGCTGGCTGCAAACGATTGCCGTTACACAGAGCAAAGTTTTTAATGCGGTCTTTACAGTCATACTGATTTCCCCAGTCGATAAAATGCGTGGGTACCAAAAAAGTTGGGTGCCCAGTTGATAAAGGTCTTTTCTTGGTGGTTTGCGTCAACCACTCGCCTTTGAATGATGTTGATAGATTCAGTCACGCAAAGCTGTTCAAAGTCGGCGAACGTACACAAGTGAATATTTGGCGTATCAAACCAGCTATGCGGAAGTTGCTCAGATATTGGCATTACGCCTTTCAGCGCCAGTTGTGCGCGACAGCGCCAATGGGCAAAGTTAGGGAAGGTGACAATACATTCCTCGCCGACGCGCAGCATGTCTCTAACGAGTTCCCTCGGTTCTTTAACCGCCTGCAGTGCGTCAGTCATAACCACCATATCAAAACTACCATTAACAAAATTGTCTAAGCCTTCATCCAAATCTTGTTCAATGACATTGACGCCCTTGCTCACGCAAGTTCTTATGTTTTCGGCATCTCTATCTAGGCCATATCCGTTGACGCGCTTATCTCGTTGCAAATGGTCCAGTAGTTCTCCTTCACCACAGCCTAAGTCTAGTACACGTGCACCCGGGTTAATTAGGGTTGCGATCAGTTCTAAATCACCCCTCATGAAGCCACCTCGTCTATGCCTTGGGCAGGCGAGGGTATACCTTCCAGCTCCTTATAAGAGCGCTGTAGGAATGCGCTGAGCAACTTTGTGTATCTATCAATCGGTAATAAAAACGAGTCGTGCCCATGCTCAGATTCGATAGTAGCGGAGGCTACATTCTTTTTTGCGCGAATTAGGGCATCGACTATCTCCTGAGATCTCTCTGGTGAGAAGCGCCAATCTGTAGAAAATGAAAGCACCAAAAATTTTGCTGTGGTGTTTTCCAGAGCGCGAGTCAGGTCGCCGTCAAATTCTCTAGCGGGATCGAAATAGTCTAAAGCCCGAGTCATCAAAAGATAGGTATTGGCATCAAAATACTGTGTGAAGGCCCGCCCCTGATAGTGAAGGTAGCTCTCCACTTGGAATTCAACATCAGCGCCTTGCTCAAAGTCGCCAGATTTAACGTCGCGGCCAAACTTTGCCTTCATGCCATCTTCTGAAAGGTAGGTAACGTGGCCAACCATTCTTGCCAGCATTAATCCCTTCTCAGGATTCTTATTAAACTGTTGGTAATCTCCAGCGCAGTAATCTTCATCTGTTGTGATAGCTTGTCTAGCAATCTCGTTGAAGGCAATATTTTGCGCTGACAATTTGGCAGCAGAGGCAATTAATACTGCTGCATAAAGCCGTGCCGGGAAGTCGATACTCCACTGCATGGCCTGCATGCCACCAAGGCTACCGCCTATTACCGCGGTAAACTTTTGGATGCCAAGGTGATCGGCAAGGTGTGCTTGGCTGGCTACCCAATCTTTGACCACAACGTTGGGAAAGTTTGGGCCAAAAATTTTTCCAGTACTTGGATCAATGGAATTTGGCCCGGTGCTGCCGTGACAGCCCCCTAAGTTGTTTAGGCTGAGGACAAAAAATTGGTTTGTATCGATGGACTTTCCCGGTCCAATACAGGCGTCCCACCATCCTGGTTTTGCGTCTTCGGAAGAGTGAAAGCCGGCCGCATGGTGATGGCCTGATAGTGCGTGGCAAATAAGTATTGCGTTAGATTTGTCGGCATTGAGCCTGCCGTAGGTTTCGAAAACTAATTCGTATCCATGCAGCAGTTCACCGTTTTGCAATAAAAACGGTGCAGTGTGTTGATAGAGTTGGGGTTCCACCACGCCCAAGATGTTTTCTTCAGAACGCTTCATTAGACCAAGGCGTAAGCGTTAGGTAGTGACCGTTGCGCAATGGACAGAATCAAAATGACCACCATTGGAGAGAAATCCAAGGGCCCCATTGACGGCAAGATACTTCTAATCGGGCGTATCAGTGGATCTACCAATTGATTGAGTAGGGATAGTCCAGGATGACTATTGCCTTGAGAGACAAAGCTCGCAATAACAATAATTAGCATTGACCACCAATAGAAATCGACCAAAACAGAAAGCATGCGAACTATTCCAAAAATCGCATACTGACTTATCGACAGTTGCCCTAAGCTAATAAGGGCGACAAAGATAACACCCATGACTAAGGCAAGGATTAATGAAGCTAAGTCGAATTTTCCGATTGCGGGTAACAATTTTCTTAGCGGCGACGCTAGAGGTTCGCTGCCCTTAATCACCGCTTGGCTTATGGGATTGTAGAAATCTGCGCCACTGGCCTGCAGTAAAAATCTAATGAGGAACAATAAGGTAGCCAGGCGCATAACCAAGTCTATAATCAATATTAATGTCTGAGTCATGATTTAGCTCCAAATTCTATGGCCAATTCTTTGGCTCTGTTTTCTGCTGCGCTCAAAGCATTTATCACTGTAGCGGGCAGGCCTTGTTCCAACATTAAATTCAGTGCCGCCTCAGTAGTGCCTCCGGGGGAGGTAACATTTTTACGTAAAGTGCCTGGGTCGGCTGCGTTCTTCTGTGCCATAAGGGCGGCGCCAAACGCAGTTTGTTCAGTGAGTTTTCTGCTTAACTGCGCATCTAAGCCAAGTTTCTGGCCTGCGGCGATCATACTTTCCATGAGCAAGAAGAAGTAGGCCGGACCGCTGCCTGAAACGGCAGTCACAGCATCTAAATGCGCTTCCTCACTAACCCAAGCAACTTCGCCAACAGCTTCAAGAATATGTGTTGCGGACGCTTTTTGTTGGTCGCTGACCCTTTGGTTCGCAAACAACCCAGTCATGCCGGCACCTAACAGTGCCGGGGTATTGGGCATACAGCGTACGATAGGTTGATTGTCAGGTAACCAAGTTTCTAGGCTGCGCAGGTCAATGCCAGCGACGATTGAAATGATCAGTTGATTAGGTTTTAAACCAGATAAAGCCTCCAGCACCTGGCCGGTTACCTGGGGTTTAACGGCGAGTACTACGACATCAGCGTGCTCTATGGCTTGGTCATTATTAGCCGCAGTGGTAACACCCATGAGAGCAAGTTTCTCTAGCTGTGTTGCCATAGGGTCAGCGGCCGCTATGTCGCTTGGGGAAGTACCACTTTCAAGCAGGCCGTTGATTAAACTGCCGGCCATGTTGCCTGCCCCAATAAAGGCGATACTCACTGTTCATCTCCTAACACTAAAAAAATACTGATAACGTAATTTACTCTCGTGGACCAAATAATGCCGTACCTACCCTAATCATTGTCGCACCTGCTGCAATAGCGTGCTCAAGATCTCCGGTCATACCCATAGATAAGGTATCCCAAGCCGCCGCGAATTCAGGGTTCAGGGCGCTTTTTAGTTCAGCGTGCAATTGTGCCACGGTTTCGTAGCCTACCCTAGGGTCAGTCTCTTGACTCAATATGACCATCAAGCCGCGTAGCCTTAAGTTGGGCAAATTACTCATCTGTTTAACCAAATCTATGCACTCTTCAGGGCTTGCGCCGCCTTTATTTGCATCGTGATCGATATTCACTTGGAGCAAAATGTTTAGAACTTTGCCTTGGGGACATTGGCTGCTTAAGCGCCGAGCAATTTTAATCCGGTCGACGGTATGCACCCAGTCAAATGACTCAGCGATAACCTTGGTTTTATTTGACTGAATACTGCCAATGAAATGCCAAGTCAGATGTTTGCTTTCAAGGCAGCGAATTTTCTCAGCGGCTTCTTGCAGATAATTTTCACCAAAGTCAGTTAGGCCTAATTCATGGGCATCTGCAACGCTCTCTGCTGGCTGAAATTTGGATACGCCAATAAGCTGCACCCCGTCCAGCTTTCTATTGCTGGCCGTACAGGCTGTTTGCATGCGCTCGTGTAACAGGGTCAAGCGTTGGGTCAAAGTTGTCATAGATCATTCTTAAATCGTTCTTAAATCGTTCCGAAATCGTTCCGAAATGTAGAAACTTCTTATCGGCTCATTCTGTTTACGTCGCCTTCCATGCGTCCTACGTACGTTGGCCAAATCTGGGCATCTTCCCCTGTCTCTTATACACATCTGACGCTGCCGACGAATAGAGAGGTGTAGA
>CAJXUL010000208.1 GCA_913060615.1 uncultured Gammaproteobacteria bacterium
AGGAGTCCGTCTCGTGGGCTCGGAGATGTGTATAAGAGACAGATCATGGCCTTTGGCATTTGTTACTTGATGGCGCTGCCGGCGACGTTGGCAATTGGCTTGATGGTCCTCTCGGCATGTCCCGGCGGGCCGACGTCTAATGCGATTAGTATGATTGCCGGCGGTGATACGGCGTTGTCTATTACGTTAACTGCACTGTCAGGTCTTATTGCGTTTATTACTGCGCCGCTCGTCATGAACTTTTCCCTGAATTACTTTCAAATTGCCGGTGCGCAACTGGAACTGCCATTCATAGAGACCTCTGTGCGGATTTTCTTTACCACCGTGGTGCCAGTTTGCCTGGGGATGTATCTGGGCGGAAAATTCCCGAACTTAGAGACCTACCGACAGACGATTTTTAGGTCGGGGTTCGGTTTGGTGATAACAACTTCTCTCTTACTGTTGATTGCACGCTCTGAGTTACTGGGTTCAGCCCAAGCGATGTTTGCGGCTTTGTTGCTGAATGTCTCAATGATGGGGTTGGCTTATCTGCTGGGGAGTTTGCTGCTCAAGCAAGAAGCGCAGGTGCGCACCATAACGGTGGAGGTCGGTTTGCAAAATGTGTCTCTCGCAATTGTGATCGTTTTAACCTCGTTAGAAGTCTTTGAGATGCTCTCGCCGACGCTTTTCTATCTACCAATTGCCTACGTGACGGGCTTTGGTTTTGCGTATCTCATGAGGAAGCGGGATCGAAGGGCTGTTGAAGCATGAAATTTTTGCTCATCAGCGTTATGTTTTGTGGTGGTTTGTGACAAGTTTTTAGATCGAATATATGCAAATAGTTATAGAAAAATTTTGGTTTGTCGTATGAAAATTTCAGTAGTTAACGATGATAATAATGAAGCACAAGCGCTTGTGTCTAGGGATGGCATCGATTGGTTCCCCATCAAGGATTTGTCTACGAGCACTCCGCTAAATTCAGCGCTGGATATCATGCGCTTTGAAAATAGCCACCCAGGCAAACTTGGTGACATGATAACAGCCGTGAAAGGCACCATTTTGCCCGTCGAATATGATAACTACCAACCCCACCTACCCTTCAAACCAGTAGCTTACCGAGACTTCATGCTTTTTGAGCAACACTATATCAACGTTGCTAGAAATATGGTGGCAAGACAATCTCCGGTCGCAGCACGCTTACTTAGCGCCTACGAAAAGTTAGCAGGCAAACCGTTTAGCAAGTTAAAACCGCCAAAACGCTGGTACCAGTACCCCATTTATTATCTGGGCAATCACCTTAACTTTGTATCCGATGGCGATACAGTTGCGATACCAGCCTATACCCAAGCACTCGACTATGAACTTGAAATTGGCGTTGTCATCTGTAAACCGTTGAAGAATGCCTCAGAGGATGAAGCCAAGCAGGCGATCGGTGGGTTTGTGGTATTTAATGACTTTTCAGCACGTGATGTACAAAGAGACGAAATGCAAAGTGGCTTTGGTCCAATGAAAGCGAAAAATTTCGTTAACGCAATTTCTAATGTTGTTGTCACTGCTGATGAAATTCTACCGATTATTGATACATTGACAGTAACGGTAACCATCAACGGGAAGGAAATTGTCCGTAATACCAGTGCTGGAATGCATTTTTCCATTCCGCAAGCCATTGCCTATGCGTCTTGGGAAGAACAACTTTATTCAGGAGAGTTTTTTGGGTCGGGTACTATTCCTCTCTGCACTGGCATGGAAAATGGCGTTTTTCTACACAGCAACGACAGTATTTTATTGGAAATAGAGGGCATTGGGAGCCTTTACAACAAGGTTGAGTAAATGGGTTATAGGGTTGTTCGAAGGGCAGCTTTCGCCTAGACAGGCAAACTACACCAACATCTAAGCAAAAGTTTAGTTGAATCACTAAATAGAAAAAGCAGAGCAACTTAGGAGAGTTATTATGAGCGAAGCAGAGCACAACAACGTCACAGAACTAGCGGTCCATAACCTGGAAGCATTAGTCGAACTACAAAGAAGCAAGTTCCGTGCTGAAGGCGAGGTCACTTATGAGACACGGATTGACCGCCTAAAGAGACTTAGGGCACTGATCGTTGAAAACAAGACAGAGTTTGCGGCAACAACCAAACGCGAATTCAACGGTGCGCGATCCTATGAATTCAGTTTATTCTCAGAGTTTGCCTCAAAGGTTGAGGCGATCGACTATTCAATGAAAAATCTAAAAGCGTGGATGAAACCTGAAGGGCGAAAAACCAACAAGCCGATGAACTTTTTGGGTGGAAAGGGTCAGGTCAGGTATTTCCCAAAGGGCGTGGTTGGTATCATTTCACCGTGGAACTTACCCTTCGGTCTGACGGTGGCGCCGTTGATCAGTGCTCTGGCTGCCGGCAATCGAGCATTACTGAAACCTTCAGAATACGTTCCCGAAACGGCGGCATTGTTTGCTGAAGTGGTCCCAAAGTATTTCTCAAAAGACGAAGTGGCGGTGGTCACCGGTGGCGTAGATATTAGCCAAAGATTTGCGGAGCTGCCGTTCGACCACCTTCTGTTTACCGGGTCCACTCACGTCGGTCGGCAAGTGATGCAATCCGCCGCAAAAAACCTCGTTCCTGTCACCCTAGAGCTGGGCGGTAAGTCACCTGTTGTTATTGGTCGTAGCGCAAAACTTGATCTTGCCGGAACCCGCCTGACTTTCGGTAAGCTGTTGAATGGCGGCCAACTCTGTCTATCACCAGACTACGTTTTGGTGCCGGAGGAGATGGAAGAGCAGCTAATTGCAAGGGTCATTCACGAGACGCAGTCAATGTATCCAAACATCACCGAGAACAACGATTATGCGGGTGTTTTCAACGAAAGGCACTTTGCTAGGTTGCAGAGCTACATTGATGACGCCGTTTCTAAGGGCGCTAAGCTCACCATCGTCGGTGCCGACAAGACTCGTGCGTCTAAAGACAATCGTCGCATGCCTCTGCACATTCTCCAGAACGTCAATGAAGACATGCAGGTCATGCACGAGGAAATTTTTGGTCCTATCCTTCCGGTCATGACCTATGCTGACATCAGCGAAGTTCCGGATATGATTGAACCCCGCCGGAACCCCCTTGCTATGTACTACTTTGGTAAAGATAAAACTGAGCAGGAGTATTTACTCAGTCATGTGCAAAGTGGTGGTGTTTGTATCAATGATATTACGCTTCACTATGTACAAGAAGATCTGCCATTTGGTGGCTTTGGTGCTTCTGGCATGGGTGCTTATCACGGTCCGGAAGGGTTTAAAAATATGAGTCACGCGCGGGCGATTTACAGCCAAACTATGCTTGACGTGTTGCCAATCATTGGCGCACGACCGCCATTTGGCCCAAAGTTTCGAAAGAATATAAGCAAAATTCTTGGCTCAATCTGATAACAGCCCTGAGCATTTTGGCGCGCGCCCGATGGTTGGGACGCGCTCCAAGGCTACGGTGTCGGCTAACTCTTGATCATGTTGTTGGCGCGTCATATTAACTCTCTTTGGGTTGAGAGCTTCAGAGTGGGTGGGGGTCCACTCGGTTAACGTATAGCCACATTCTTGAACAGCCCGCCTATAGTTAAGCAGATAAACAGCTAAGCAAATAAGCGGGGCGTTTAGGCGCGTCAATTGATCAACCAATAGAACCTGTCATAATTCGCTAATGACGACATAGCCAATGTCGGGTGCCGGACCATTCAGCACTGCCCGATAGACTTGCTCGACGTTGCTCAGGGGAGCCTCTTGAATCGAAACCCAGTCGTCTACTAAGGCAAAAAATTCGGTTGTTGCCGCGGCTATCTTCTGCTGATAAACCTTGGGGCCGAGCTCTTTGTTGCGCTTAACAATTTGACTTGGCGCAAAGAACATTGTCGGCGCTGCGCCGGGTAACGATGCGGGATCTTCACCCTCTAGGGCGTCCCAGTGGGTAATGCCCACGCCGCAACTGTTTACAAGGTTATCTCGCAGGTGATGGTGGACACGCGCAAGAACGTCTTTGTTGCCTGCCATATCAATGTAGGCGCTGGGCTCCCTGGTCAGTTTTTCTACTTCGTCGTAGCAAAGCACTTCATCATAGAGGCCTAAATTTTCTACAAAGCCTTTGTTGCCTTGGGAGGTTAAGCCGACCACTTTCTTGCCACCGCGACGCTGAAGCATGAATGCCAGTCCAAAAGCTGTCTTACTTGATGCGCTACCCAAAATGACAGTGTCAGCACCAAAAAATTCGTTGTCGGCGAAATAATCATCCAGCACAAATGAGGTTGTGAACAACGGTCGATACACCATCGTATGATTATCGAACTCGGGCGCGAATCCGTTTTCAGGCGATACTAGGCTGTATTGGTTATAGACCACCGGCAACGCAGCGCGGTGCTCGCTTGCGTCTGCAAATCCGCGCTGGGTGACTTTTTCAGGTTTCACTATTAGCGCTTCGGACATTGGGAAGTAACCGTAAAAGCGCTGGTCAACTTCAACGTTGGGGTGCTCACTACTTGTCACCTTGCCAATGCCCCACACTGGTATGCGCCCCCAATCTCCCTCTGCTGGAAAGAACTGCCAGTATCCTATGATGTCGCCTGCAACACCGTAGGTTATGTTGTTTGACGTAAGCGCAAATTTCTCGATGCGGAGTACTATCTCACCGGTTTGCGGAACCAAAGGTGGCGTTTCTATCGTTCTAATTTGATTTAAATCATCACGTACGACTTCAAAGTTTACTGACATGTTGGGGTACCATTGCTATTTTGCCCCTATGACCACTGCGTAGAAGAAAGGTCAGGGCTAAAGGAAAATATTCTACGCCACAAATTCTATGTTCCGGCATGATGATCTTGTGGTCAATCATTCCTTCGCCAACATAGAAGGGGCCAAAATAGGCTAGGTTCAAAGCGGCTTTCAGAACAGATGGGTAGGTGTTGTTGAAGCTGAGTTTTGCGCTTAACGGCTTATAAGAGCAGTCCCTGCCTTTTTGACCAAGTGAAGCCTACGCCCTAGAAGCTAGGCTGAGTGATCATCCATTGGGCGTTCTGGGCCATGTTGAGTGAGTACTTCAAGCTACACGAGACGCCTACATAGCAGGTTATGAACGATAATCCTCCACCTGCATTCTTTGTGCCTGATGATAAAAGGTTTTTTATAAGTAGGGGGAAACTATTCTTGAACCTAAAGAACCTAAAGAACCTAAAGAACCTAAAGAA
>CAJXUL010000209.1 GCA_913060615.1 uncultured Gammaproteobacteria bacterium
ATCTACACCTCTCTATTCGTCGGCAGCGTCAGATGTGTATAAGAGACAGAATCAGAACTGCTTTTGAGAATCCCAAGTATTTAGCAACACCCAACATGGTATCAAGTGCTCCACGGCAATTGGCAAAGCTACCTGCTAGGTCGTGGCTATATGAGCTATTATCTCCAAAGTGGTAGTAGTAGTGCATATTTTCTCGCCGGCACAAGGTCGAGTGAAAATTCGTGATATTTGCAAACGTCTTAACGTTCTTGTACTTGTTAAGCACCCCAGCAAATATGGGGCGCAATTTATTTTTCTGCACCCGCCCGATATCCGGCTGAGCATTGTATAGTAAAGAGTAAAGGCTATAAGAGTCCGTTGTGATGTTGTACTTCACATTTAGCGACTCCATACCCTTGTCTAAAAGCTGAAAGGAACATACGATCGAAGGGATCTGGGGAAGGCTTGAAACGTCGTAATATTTCAAAGACCCTCCATTCGCAAAAATGAAACACGTCTCGCCAGCATGGATATTTTTTAACTCTTTATTTTTTTCGATTAACGGCTTGTGGCATTTCCATACTAGCAACAAAGCAGAGCGAATCACTCGCATCAAAAAACCCATCAATACACCTTTCACTTAAGTCCTATCCAACCCTAGTAATATGTTAACAACCTTTGGGGCTTACGATTTACGCCGTAAGAAGTTTCGCAGCCAATATGATGCTTGCTAGGGCAATCCTTCACATCACCCGCGTCGCAACATTTCCTCATGACTAGTAAAGAAAAAACGTCAGAGTTTTAAGTTCGTTCACAACGAGATCCTAGGCTCAAATCCGGAATTATCCCTCTTTATTCATTAATAACCAAGCAATATCACCAATTACCGCTGGCTGTCACGGCAATCACAGAAGCACCACTCGCTCGCCATCATCCGACGTTAGGTGATTCAAAATGCAACCAACAAATCTCTATATTTAGATAACTAATAACCCAGCCCGCCACGCGGAATTAAAGTTAACTTAGGAACATATTTCTTTCAGCTCAAATTGGCAAAATTGCTAATTATAAATTTTTACTTAACAACAATACAAAAGACCGAAGAAACTCATTCATGGATCTGATTTTTACTTTCTCTAACGCACCTGCTCTTCCCACCCGTTAACAAATTTCACAGGCCAGCAATATCCAGCCCATATTCTTTTAGGCGAAGCAAAAATGCATGGCCATTACCTTATCCGCAAAACCGTACCCTGCGGCTAGAACATGTAATCTCAATCGCGCCTAAATCTGATTACTTAACCTAAACATTTGATCGTAATTACTTTGTTGAACAATTTTTCCACCATCCAACTTGATAATAAAATCGCAGTCTTTCAGCGTAGAGATCCGGTGGGCTACTATCAACATCGTAATTTCCCTACTCAGGCCCTCTATCGTTTGCATGACGGCCTGCTCGGTTTTGTCGTCAAGCGCACTTGTAGCTTCATCGAATATGATGACACTTGCGTTCTTGTAAAGCGCTCGAGCTATGCCGATACGTTGTCGCTGGCCACCACTCAGGCGTACACCCCTCTCACCAACATTCGCGTTATACCCATCTAGGCCATTCTCAATGAATTCAGCTATTTGGGCGCGCTCGGCTGCTTCACAAACACGAGCAAAATCAATTTCATTAGGAGGGACCCCGAAAGCTATATTTTCACTGACGGAGCAGTCTGCCAAATAAATATTTTGCGGTACATGGGCAATAGAGCGCCGCCAAGAAGAGCGGCCAATTTCGGAGTCAATTATGTTCCCATCAATAGAGATTTCACCATCCGTGGGGCTGTGCAAACCCATTAATAAATCAAGCAGGGTACTCTTCCCGCCTCCTGTACCCCCAACAATTCCGACACGGGACCCTTTCGTGATCGTAAGATCTATACCGGAAAGTACCAAAGGTTCCATTTCAGTATATCTAAAACTCACATTGCTAAGATCAATACGCTGCTTCAGCCCCACTGGCTGCACAGGCGGTAATATGGCTTCGCTAGGCAGTGGCTGCTCCAACAACACCAAGACATCTAAGAGGGCAGCATGATTGCCCGCGATCACAGACCAGTTACCATAAACCTGCTGAACAATCGGCAAAAGTCTTTGCGCACCAAGTGCGAGTATGGCTAAGACGGACAACGATTCCGAAACACCCGCTGGGCTACCATTTAAGAAAATGACAAAACAAGCGACAAGCACCAACGCCAGTGATTCCATGACATATCGCGGAAATTGACTAATAAAAGAGAGTTGAACATGGCTACGCCGCAGTTTGTTCACAGATTTTTCATAAAAGTTAATATAGACGTTTTGGCTACCATCCAATAACACATCACGAATTGATCCCAGCCCCTCTTGTAGAGCTTTGACCACTGTGTCTTGCTCTCGCGCCACTATGCCGCTATTTGTCGCAAGTCGCCTGCGGGTAATGTATGCGATTGCTGCGTAACAAATACCAAAGCTCATTGACGCAGCGAATGCGGTAGTAGGATCGACCACCACTAAGGTAGTTACGATAGCAAGAAACAGAAGAGTTGATGTGATCAAAATCATTACCGCGCTTAAGACACCAGAGGCGGCAGCTACTTTTTGCGTGATGCTACTGATTACTTGGCTAGTGCTCCGCGAAATGTGCACTGCATAAGGTTGAAAAAGTGTTCGTCGGTAGACCTCTACACTTAAGTCTGCTCCACAGCCATTACCAAGATGCACAGTACCCCAAACTAGGCACAGCCGTAGCGCTCCAGCAAGCACTGCTGCCAGTCCAAATGCGACTGCCAGCGGCAAAACTAATTGTGCGCCCGTGGTGATCTCAAGCGCCTCAGCAAGATATGCTACCACCGCATACTCCATCACTTTATCCGGCTGCGTAATAGCCGCGATAAATGGCAAAACGGCTCCCAAACTAACAATCTCAGCAAAGGCGCTGAAGATGGTCAGCACCATCAACGCCTTAAACTGTCGGTGCCGTCGCAGAGGCAGACAAACCCAGAGGGATTTAAGTGTCTTAGCAATCGATCGGTCCACTGTATATTTCATTCCTTTTTAACTGACTTAATGCATTTCTTGGCAGTATGGCGGCAAATCCACAAATGCTCGCAGACTAGCCAGTGCGTCACCCAACACTGTCGGCGACCAACCCTTCGCACTAAGTATAATAAGACGATTTCGCCAATTGCACGCTTAACTAACCTGCCCTGCGAACCCTTCCTATACAACCGCATTCACCCTTCAATTGTAAGCGTTCAACCAGACCCATTTTATATATTGGTGCTAGGGGAATGCTAGTGCATTGTCCGATTCAAAAAGGTATTTAAGCGCCGAACTGCGTTTGGTGATTCCAGCATCTAAACTTATCGGAAGCCTTTTCCGATCATACTCAGACAGCCATATCTAGACAAATTGAAACGCCAATTAGAAACAATTTTCACTGCTCGATCGCAAATCCACGCATTCACCAAGCATACCCGCTCATCACACGCACCAATGCTACGTGAGATAAAGCACATCCATCTTTGAGTTTAACTGTTGGTACCTGAGCGGATAAAGCGCCGATACAACAGCGCCAACCAACGCAGTTCGTCAGGCAACTTTTTCTAGGTAGCCAAATTTATTTTTCGACCAAAGTGCACTAACAACACGAAGACCACTGACAAAAAGCCACCAAACAACGTCCCTAAAATACAAATCGTCGCTCGCTTAGGCTGAGACTTCTCCACGGGTATCATACTTGGACTTACGGCTACAAAAACATATTCAGGACTGGCCTCTGCCAGCATTTTTTTCTTAGCCTGCTGTTCAATTATTGAAAAGTACACCTCTTGCATCTCAGCAACAGACGTTTTTGCAAGCTGGGCCTCCAAATGCTCAATAGAGCGACTCACTTTTTCCAATTGACGGTTTTGCATGTGTTTGTTAATAGCGCTTACGTATAGATCAAGCCAACGCTTGGCGATCTCAGGGGAATAATATTCAATGGCAACAGTGAGCAATCCAGACGTTGAATCTTCCGTAACGCCTAATCTTCCAGAAAAAGAGCGAAACAGCTGCCAGCTAGTTGGTTCCTCGACCAACCACTGTTTATTTGCTACACTGTAAACTTCACCATTAATCTCCAAGCGATTTGTTTCCTTACTCCAGCCATTTGCTGCAACAAGCTCGGCGGCCAAGTCATTTTCACCAACAAAGCCATCAATAAAACTCCAAGATTTCATAATCTCCTGGGCAATTTTGGCTTCGTTCGATTGCCCACCACCAACACTAACGCCGGCTAAAGATGCAAGGCCACCCAGTTGACCTAGCGCCCCTGACAAACCGCTACTCGAAGACTCCGCTGGAGCCAGCAAAGCCTCTGCTCTATATTGGTTTGGTATAGATAACGCATAAAAGACTGAAATGACCGCAAAAACAAGGGTGATAGCGACAATTACAAATTTACCGGCCCAAAGAACACCAAAAATCTCGCGCAAGTCGATTTCATCATCGAAATGAACGCTTTCCTGCTGGTTTGATGTCTCTGTGCTCATTTAAATTCTCACTCTTTTGTTGCCAAAACAATTTGAGGTGAAACGACCGAACTGCTGGCGATAAACCAACCTCTCAACAACGAATCACCCTCCCGAATATTCTATGCCTATAAGCATCACAATAATATCTCTGCACTCTAACAACGGCTCTGGCATTGCTGCCACGCTTATCATTAACGCGTTTATAGACGCCTATAATTGCACCTTCACTTGGCGCTAACGCCAATCGTTTTATGAACGATTAATAGTCTCCTCAACCAAAACAACCGATCTGCGCCTCAACTATTGCGAGACCGCGTCTATCGTATATTTAACGGATCAACATATAGATATATAGACAAATTTATTTTTACTTATTTTTCAACGCAGATACGAAGAGGCCTTGCGATGATCTAGCTACAACTGGTCTCCGCTAGACCAACATTTAGGCACTAAAAAAAATAAAGTCAAAATTTCTTGGTCTGCTGAACACGTCAGCACGAGGCTACTAAAAAATGCTCAATCACAACGCCATGAGCCCTAAACTTCCACCTCGTCGAGCCATCATCCAAAATTCTTCAACAACGTATGATCAACTCCTGTCTCT
>CAJXUL010000210.1 GCA_913060615.1 uncultured Gammaproteobacteria bacterium
AGTCCGTCTCGTGGGCTCGGAGATGTGTATAAGAGACAGAGCTTGTCCGCCAGCGCTTGGGTTTGCGGAGAAACAGCGGCGCTGAAGAGGCCAACTAATGCATCAACTAGGCTATGTAAAAAAAGCTCGGCTTGGTCGCCACTGAAAGCATTTTTCTGCCGAGCTTGATGGTACATAGAGGTTGAGCAAAGTGTTACCGCTGCATCCAAGCGGCGTTGATAAATCTCGCTGGTAAGATGCGGTAGGGCCTTTTTGAGCATTACGCCAACTTGTTTTCCGCTTTGCCCTCCGCCCCCTTGGCTAATCGCCAATTCTGTTGGGGATGCGTCTGTAAGCACCAGTTTGTGACCAAAGGCTTTGACATAGCAGCGGTAGCCAGCATTTTCACAGGCCAACTGAAAAGACGGCTGCACCATAAGCATGCAAATATCTTGAATACTGGGCTGGTCGTTGGGCAACGCTTCTATCAGTTCGGCACGTTTTGCGTGTGTCTGCTTAGAACGGGTCAATAAAATGGCTTCAATCAACCCGGTGAGATTTTTAAAGTGGTATTGCAGGACAGATTCATTTTTCTGGTTTGCAGCACCGACAATGTCGCGTATAGACACATTTTCAATGCCCCGCTCTGCGATCAACTGCTCCGCGGCCTGCATTAAAGCTTTTTGAGTTGCCTCGCTGCGTGCACGTCTATTGTCTGTAGTTGAGTTGTGCGCTTGAATCTGTGTTCTCCTTTGAATATACGCCTGCCTGATGGCCCATAAAAGTCTGACCGCAGACGGCGAGTATAATGCTTAGTGTCTGCGCTAGCCAAGAGCCCCTTGCCTCAGTGGGTTGTGCGGGCGGGGCAATTATTAGCAGGCGGTCCATAGCAGAGGATAGCTCCCCAGGCAGTGGACCTTTTTCTTTTTTTTTTTGGGGGGGGAGGGGTTAACCCTCGCTGGTCTCAAAGTCTAAGAGGCTGGCGCCGCCTTCCACCAAATCTCCCTGCGCAAAGTTAAATTGCAACACTTTGCCGTCTGCTTGCGCCTTAATGGTGTGTTCCATTTTCATGGCTTCCATCACCACAAGCCCTGTGCCGATGCTCACGGTCTCACCTACCTCAACCAGATTGGCGACAATTTTGCCATTCATAGGCGCCTGTAAGCCGTCGCCGTCTGCGGTTTCATCTGCGCTGCCAATGTCTGGGGTCGTTAAGTGTCCTTGGATACTTGCGCCGTCAAAAAACAGGGTAAAGGCCTCTTTTTTAGAAGCGCTGTTGTTAGAAGCGCAGTTGCCCTTGTTTGCGCGCGCTATGGTCAAGGTATGAGACCGGCCATCTAAACTAATGCTGATTTGGTCGCCAATCACCGTGCCATGGGCTTTTTGCGTGCCTAATTCCGAGTGCAGTAGATATACGTTGCCACCCGTATGCTCGGCCTCAACATGAAATTCTGTGCTGCCCTCTGTCAAATCCAGTGTTAGATTGACGGCCTGTTGATTGGGCTCGTTCATGCGCCAAGCATTGCTTTGCGCCCAGGGCGAATGGGGATCACTGGCTGCTGTTTTAGATGCGTGTTGGTTGGCCGTTAACTGCGCAAGGGCCGCCGCGGCCAGCAGCAATGGCACGTTCTCATTGTCGGATGGGAACAATACGTCGCTGTAGGTTTGAATAAAACTGGTGTCTAAATCAGCCTCACTAAAGCCCGCTGATTTGCTCAAAGTATGCAAAAAGCTGATGTTGGTGGTGACACCAGCCACATGATATTCGCTCAGGGCTTTAGTTAGCCGTCGCAAGGCACTCGCTCGGTCCTTGTCCCAAACAATGAGCTTAGAAATCATAGGGTCGTAATAAATACTGATTTCATCGCCTTGAACAACGCCGGTATCAATGCGCACATGGTCAGATTCAGCCGGTGTGGCTAAGAAACTTAGCCGACCTGTTTGCGGCAAAAACTCTTGTTCTGGGTCTTCGGCATAAATGCGCGCTTCAATAGCGTGCCCCATAAGTGGTACTTGGGTTTGTTGCACGGGCAGGTGCTGACCATTGGCCACCAGAATCTGCCATTCCACCAAATCAAAGCCGGTGATCATTTCGGTAACAGGGTGCTCTACTTGCAGGCGCGTGTTCATCTCCATGAAGTAGAAGTCACCGCTGGCGTCCAACAAGAACTCCACTGTTCCTGCGCCCACGTAGTTAATGGCCTGGGCGCACTCTAACGCCGCCTTACCCATTTTCTCGCGCAGGCTGTCGCTCATACCAGGCGCAGGTGCTTCTTCAATAATTTTCTGGTGACGACGCTGAATGGAGCAGTCGCGCTCGTTCAGATAAACCCCATTACCCAACTGATCACAAAAAACTTGTATCTCAATGTGTCGTGGCTTGAGTAAGTATTTTTCTACCAGCATCAACTGATCGCCAAAAGCGTTAGTGGCTTCGCGCTGGGCAGCGGCTAATGCCTCATGGAACACGTCAGCGCTTTCCACAATACGCATGCCTTTACCGCCACCGCCAGCGGCTGCTTTAAGCAGCACCGGATAACCGATCTTTGCCGCCTCTTGCTGTAAAAAATCTGGGTCTTGGTTGTCGCCATGGTAGCCGGAAAGTAATGGCACGCCAGCGGACTGCATAATTTCTTTGGCTGCAGATTTAGAACCCATGGCTTCAATAGACCCTACGGGTGGCCCAATAAAATTCAGACCATTGTCACTACACGCTTTGGCAAACCCAGCATTTTCGCTGAGGAAACCATAGCCCGGGTGAATGGCATCTGCACCAGTTGCCAGAGCCGCTTGAATGACTTTGTTGAAATCCAAGTAAGAGGCGCTGGCCATGGATTCGCCAATGTGCATGGCTTCATCAGCCATGCTTACGTGTAAGGCGTTGGCGTCCGCATTTGAATAGACGGCAACACTAGATAAGCCGAGCTTTTTCACGGTGCGAATAATGCGACAGGCAATTTCGCCACGGTTTGCGATAAGTATTTTGCTGATCATTGGATTACATCCTAAACACGCCGAAGCGTGTTGAATCTATTGGGCGGTTGAGAGAGGCAGATATGCCAAGGCCAAGCACCATGCGGGTATCAGCAGGATCGATAATACCGTCGTCCCAAAGTCTTGCTGAAGCGTAGTAGGGATGACCTTGTTGGTCATAGGTGTCTAGTACCGGTTGTTTGAAGGTGGCTTCATCTTCCGCAGACCACTCTTCACCTTGACCCTCTAACTGATCTCGTTTGAGTTGAGCCAATACGCTAGCCGCCTGTTCGCCACCCATGACAGAGATGCGCGCGTTGGGCCACATAAATAGAAAGCGGGGGTCATAAGCGCGCCCACACATGCCGTAGTTGCCAGCGCCAAAAGAACCGCCAATAACCACCGTAAACTTCGGCACCTGAGCGCAAGCCACGGCGGTGACCATTTTAGCCCCGTGCTTGGCAATGCCGCCAGCTTCGTATTGTTGGCCAACCATGAAGCCCGCAATGTTTTGCAAAAACACCAAGGGGATTTTGCGTTGCGCGCACAGCTCAATAAAGTGCGCACCTTTCACAGCGGACTCGCCAAACAGAATGCCGTTGTTAGCGACAATGCCAACAGGATAGCCGTAGATGCGCGCAAAGCCGGTGACTAAAGTGGTGCCAAACAAAGCTTTGAATTCGTCGAACTCAGAGTTGTCGACAATGCGCGCAATGACATCACGCACGTCGTAAGGCTGACGTGCGTCGCTGGGCACAATGCCATAGATCTCCTTAGGGTCGTAGGCAGGTGCAACGGGTTCGCGTAAATCAACGGTAGCCGGTTTGGTGCGGTTCAAGTTTTTAATGCACTGACGCACCAACTGCAACGCGTGTTCGTCGTTCTGCGCGTAATGATCGGTGACGCCTGAAGTACGCGAGTGTAAGTCAGCACCGCCCAGTTCTTCAGCCCCAACAATCTCGCCAGTGGCCGCTTTCACCAACGGCGGACCAGCAAGAAAAATAGTGCCTTGGTTTTTAACAATAATGGCTTCATCCGCCATGGCCGGCACGTAAGCACCGCCAGCAGTACAAGACCCCATAACCGCCGCAATTTGCGGAATGTTTTCAGCAGACATGTTGGCTTGGTTGAAGAAGATACGACCAAAGTGATTGCTGTCAGGAAAAATATCGTCCTGCAAAGGCAGGTTGGCACCGCCGGAATCCACTAAGTAGATGCACGGCAGATTATTCTGCGCGGCAATGGCCTGAGCGCGCAGGTGCTTTTTAACTGTAAGCGGGTAGTAGCTGCCACCCTTAACCGTGGCGTCATTCACCACAATAATACATTCCTGACCCTCTACACGGCCGATACCAGTGATGATGCCAGCGCACGGTACCTCTTCAGGGTAAATATCCAGTGCAGCCAGCTGCGACAGCTCCAAAAACGGACTGCCCGGGTCCAGCAAGTGCTTAACGCGGTCTCTAGGCAACAATTTGCCCCGAGCCACATGGCGCTGTTGGTACTTTTCACCGCCTCCTTTTTTAGTTTCAGCCACCTTAATTGCAAGGTCTGCAACAAGGACGCCCATGGCATCATTATTGACCTTAAATTCAGCGCTACCGGTGTTAATGGTGCTGGGAAGTACTGGCATTGGTTAAATCTCCTCGGTCTTCAATGCGCGCGTAAAGCGCCGGGCTCAAACCGCAATAAACCCTATATAAGCAAAGATTGAACTCAGCTTGAAAGGGGTGAATTGATGAGTTTGAACGGCGCTTTTAGGCGGCATCGAATGTGTTTTCTCTCACCCAGACTATACCTGTAGAGGAAGGGCGCGCCTATGGGTTTGGGGGATGCGTTTGGTCACTCCAGAGGGCAGAAGAATATGCCGTAGCTTTCGTTTGGCGTGTTAGTGACCCGCTTTTCTTGATTTTCGCTTTTGCTTTCGAAACGGCCCATGGCCCATTAGGCGTGCGTTAACTAGCAATATGGAAAGGGTAAAATCGGAGGGATACTGTAGGGGCTTGAATACGAATTGCTCTTCTGGCTTGAGGTTGTTGGGCGCTTTATCCGGCGCGCGCTTCGCTCAATAGTGGTAGCGTAATTGCGCTATGAGGAGGGTGTTTTGTTGAATCCTATAAACGATTCGGTGTTCATC
>CAJXUL010000211.1 GCA_913060615.1 uncultured Gammaproteobacteria bacterium
ACGAGATAGGAGTCCGTCTCGTGGGCTCGGAGATGTGTATAAGAGACAGGTGTGGCGTTACGCGCTGGTCGCCAAGAGGACCATTTTGTCCACTTATTGCCGCCGCTTGGTTCTAGATAGTTATGCAAAAACAGTGCCGCAGCAAAGTCTGTCGAAAAACCGACCAAAGTAGTTGGAAAAACGTCAGTTTCATCGGGTTTTTCCCCCTTTCAATTCTAACTTATTGATTTAAAACAATAATATTGTTGGCATTGACTTTGCATCTTACATCTTCGTAAGACCGCATGGCAAGAAATTGCCACCGTTCATAATTCTGGCAAAGCCTTGCAGGCTCTTATCGGAACACTCGGAAAGGGTCGAAATGAAAATGAAGGATCAAATGTTAGCACTGAACGAAATTTTAGGCGAAACCCATAAGGCACAGGTCAAAAGATCTTTGGCTGCCCTGGCATTTGGCTGCTTAGTATTATTAGTGCCTGGGCTAAGTTACGCAGAAGGCATTCCTGCGCTGACAATCCTAGAGGCCAGCGAGGGCGGCACCGAGTACAGCTTGTCCATACAGCTGCTTATTGTTATGACCCTTTTGGGGTTCTTACCCTCCATCCTCATTTTGATGACCTCTTTTACCCGCATAATTATCGTGCTTTCTTTATTGCGACAGGCCATGGGTACGGCGCAAACGCCTCCAAACCAAGTGTTGGTGGGTATCGCAATATTCTTAACACTTTTCATAATGAATCCAGTTTTAGAATCCATTTATACCAACGCTTTAGAGCCGGTACAAAATAACGAGATTACTTTCCAAGAAGGCTTGGATCGCGCACGCATCCCCCTACAAGAATTCATGCTTAATCAGACGCGTGAAAAAGACCTGATCATGTTTATGGAAATGTCCCAGTCCCCTGCTGTAGAAAGCGCTGACGACATACCCCTGAGTGCTTTGGTGCCCGCTTTTATTACTTCAGAACTGAAAACGGCTTTCACCATCGGCTTTTTGATTTATATCCCCTTCATCATTATTGACCTGGTTGTGGCTAGCGTCTTGATGTCTATGGGTATGATGATGCTCTCGCCAATGATGATTTCCATGCCCTTTAAACTCCTTCTCTTTGTACTCGTCGACGGCTGGGGTTTAGTAACCAGCTCTCTCGTCGCTACATTTGTAACCTGAGGTAAGTCATGGACACTTCATTAGTAATGGATATAGCGGTGGAATCTTTACGAGTAACTGTATTGGTTGCAGCGCCCATACTAGCAGCGGCTCTCATGTCTGGTCTGCTCGTTGGTATTCTGCAAGCAGCTACCTCTATTCAAGAAATGACGCTGAGCTTTATTCCCAAATTGGTTGTCATGGTGTTGGCAATTATTTTATTTGGCGAATGGCAAATTGCCGTTTTGGCTGACTATTTTGAAACCATATTCGAACGCATAAGAACGATTACGTTGTAGCCGCTAATGAATATCATGCTTCCAGAAATCGTCAACCTACTACAAAATTTCATGTGGCCTTTTGTCCGCGTGTCTGTAGTACTGATTGCCGCGCCATTATTTGGTCTAGAAGCGATTAATGTTCGTATACGCATAGCCATCAGCTTTGTACTCACTTGGATGATCTTCCCCCTTGTAGAAGTGCCACCAATTGATCCGCTGAGCATTTTTGCTGTGCAACTCATGATTAACGAGGTCATTGTTGGCGTAATGATGGGGCTCACCCTACAGGTTGTTATAGCCGCCATTGTAACCAGTGGCCAGGTAGTCTCCTCTAGTATGGGTTTGGGTATGGCCAATATGGTTGATCCCAATCTAGGCAACGTGCCTACGCTGTCGCAATTCTTTCTAGTGATCAGCATGTTGCTGTTTCTCGGCTTAGGTGGTCACTTAGTCATTATCAGTATATTAGTACAAAGCTTCGCTTCGCTGCCTATTGGTGAAGGTTTGGCAAATACCAATGCCGTACAGGGATTCTTAGTCTGGTCATCGACCATTTTCGTCGGCGCATTAACTTTGGTTCTACCCATTGTACTGGGACTACTGATGGTTAACGTTTGTCTGGGTGTGATCTCAAGAGCTTCGCCCAGCTTGAATGTTTTCGCTGTAGGTTTTCCAGCTCTGATTCCTCTTGGTTTTGGCATGGTCATTATCACCATGGGGTTCATTACCTCCAGAATGGAAAGCCTTTGGTTTGCCGGGTTCCAAATCCTTAACGAAAATTTGTTGGGATTGTAATGGCTGAAGAATCCTCACAAGACGATAAAACAGAAGAACCGACCGCGCGAAAATTAGAAAAGGCGCGTGAAGACGGGCAGGTTTTACGTTCTCAAGATATGACTATTGCAGCGGTAACGATTTCTGTCATTGCGTCTATGTATGTGGGGGGCTTTTGGTTAGGACCAAAGTTTGTTGCCATATTTACTGAGGCATTAACTATTCCAGCGCATTATGCCTTTGAAGAAGATTTAGCCATAGCACGATTCGGCAAACTAACAGCGGATAGTTTTTACGTGATGTTTCCGGTGTTTGGCGTAGCCGTTGTTATGGCAATAGCCTCAGCTACCGCGTTAGGCGGCTTTGTGGTTTCTGGTAAAGCCATCATGCCCAAGGCAAGCAAACTGAATCCGATGAAGGGTTTGGTGCGAATTTTTGGTACCAAGGCCTTAGTAGAATTGGGTAAAGCCCTGTTGAAATTTTCTATGGTGGCGTCAATAGGTGGCTCTTACCTCTACTTCAATTTTGATCAGGTGTTGATGATTGGCCAAAGCCCAATTATGAGCGCCATTGTTGCAAGTATTGAGTTTGTATTGTTTGGTGGGCTTATAGCATCGCTGGCTTTACTAGTGATTGCGGCAGTAGATGTGCCCTATCAAACCTATGAGTTTTTCAAAAAGCTCAAGATGACCAAACAAGAAATAAAAGACGAGATGAAAGAGGTTGAAGGTCAGCCTGAAGTAAAACAAAAGATCCGCCAGAAGCAGCAAGAAATGGCTCAGGGTCGAATGTTGGACGAAGTGCCCAAGGCGGACGTGATTGTTACCAACCCGCAACACTTCTCCGTGGCATTAGTTTATGAAATGGATCAGGAAGAGGCACCTAAAGTGCTGGCCAAAGGTACCAACATGATGGCTAAACGCATCAGAGAAGTGGCCACGGAGAATGGTGTTGAAATATTTGAGGCGCCGCTCTTAGCGCGTGCGCTGTATTTCACTACTGAAATTGGTATGCCTATACCCCCTGGATTGTTTCATGCGGTGGCCCAGGTCATTGCCTATGTATACAGCTTAAATTCCGTTACCCCAGGTGGCGGAAAAATTCACAAACCAAGACCTAAAGTGCCAGATGAATTGGTATTTGACGAACTTGGACGCCGAAACGTTGATTAAGAAAGATAGGACAAACAGAATGATTTCTTTAAAAGAAGAACCAACAATAGCCGAAGAGCTATGTTTTAGCCCTGAGGACAGCGACGCCTTAGATACCTGTCGGCGCGCTCTGACCCACGCTGGGTCTGTAGTCATTATGGCGGCGGGTAACGAAAGTTTGTTGGCGCATTACACTCGTGTATTGCTCAGTCAAATGCCGGGCCAAAACTTCTCGCGCCAGCGCAAGCTGTCTGTACGCAGAATGCCTCGAGATAAGGATGCGTTGCTAGCAGCGCTCAACCGATTACTCGCAGAGTTAGATTTTGAAAGTGTCGAGGCTAAGAAGAAAGTCCCAACATCTGAGGTTTGGTTGTATGAACTGCCCGGCCCAAGTGATTCGGAACTCATCATTACTACGGCAAAAATGATTCGTCAGTTTAAGGCAGCTGGTGTCTCAATTATTATCAACTCTAGACAAGCACGCCCCGGTTCTGAGTTGTTGAGCAAATTGTCACAACGAGTCAGAGGCACGCTGGTTGAATTTGCATTGCCAGACAAAGAGTCGTGTGTCGTCCTCGCAGAAAAAGCGGCGGGCACTTCTGATGCATTGCAGGTTAATGGGTTGATTAAAGATCTGGGTTATACCATTCAAAAAAGCCAGCCGGCTGCCCTGGCTGCGTTCCCGCAAGATTTCAACGACGGTGTGTCTACCCAAGAGATGTTGACCCAACGCAAGCCGATAAAACCGACATCACAGATACCTAGTAAAATCGCTCCGACTGCCGCTTTGCCTACACCGCGCCACATTGGCCGGGGTGCTAAAAAGACTTTGTTAGTTGGGGGTGTTTTTGTATCAGTAGCGATGTTTGGTCTTTACGCGGTTAATGACAATAATTGGGCCGAGATGCAAAGTTCAGCCACAACGGCGTATGCTGATTTAGCTAAGAGCGCTGAAGTGCTTCCTGTGGAAGGCGCAAGTGAGGGAATACCTTCAAATCCATCGGTGCTGGCCGCGTCCGCCAACTTAAGTGTTGAGGATAGGAGTGGTGAACTGGCAGTTGTGGCAGCTACAGAAAAGCCAGTTGAGACTAAATCGCCTGCGTTGCTTGCGCAAATGGCTTCGCTAGAAGCATCACTTGCTCAAACATTAGAATCTACTGACGCAGAAGCGAGTTTGGCAGAACTTTTTGTTGTTACCCCGCCGCGAGCTAATGCAAATGCCATATATGTGCAGCACGCGTCATTTCGACTGTCCCAGGGCGCATATATTTGGAAGAACAATGCCAAGCGCTTATCCGATACACAGATTTTTAGTAAAGGTAATGCAAATACCCGCTATGTAGTAGTTAGCGGCCCATTTACCGACCGGCTTGTAGCTCAGCAATATCTAGATAATGTAGGGGTTACTGACAAAGCCTACTTTATTTTAGGTAATGCACTTGGAGAGCCTCTGGCTGGGCCAAATAACGTTTTAGCGAGTATGGAGTAAACCATGGCTGACGAAGATAATAATAAGAGTGACGAGCCAAAGCTGCCAGAAGGTGAAGAATCTTTTGATTCTAGCGCTGCGGTAGAAGCAATTGTTGAGAGCACTCGTAATCGAGCAGATGAGATAGAAGAGGCACTGGACGGTGCCATGACTGAAAAGTCTGTTGAAAAGGGCGGCGACAGCGTTGCAGCAACCATTGAGGCTGTCTCTTATACACATCTGACGCTGCCG
>CAJXUL010000212.1 GCA_913060615.1 uncultured Gammaproteobacteria bacterium
CGAGATAGGAGTCCGTCTCGTGGGCTCGGAGATGTGTATAAGAGACAGGCGCGTTCGATGTAACTGCAGATTACTTTTTCATCAATGTTGAAGATCGCCTGAATCTTTCCAGCGACTTCACCTTGACCCCTGCAGACCTTGCTACGCTGACAAATCAGGGGATAGACGCATCAGACATTTCAGAGTTCCGTTTCTTTACCAATCAGTTTGAAACAGATACTTCAGGCATTGATGTCGTGGTTTCCACAGATACTGAGTGGTTGAATGGTATAACCAACTGGCAGCTTGCGTTCAATATCACCACCACCGAGGTCGTCGACCGTGACCCAACGTTGTTTGACAACGACCGTGTACTGCTGATTCAAGATGGTACCCCTGGAACACGTTGGAATTTCACTGCGAACCACAACATCAATCAGTGGCGACTGCTTGCTCGCATAAATTACTACGGTGATTTTTATGACAACGAAGCTGGCGGTTGTTTTGACGACGCACTGCTCTTAGACTTAGAAGCCGCCTACACGCTAGACGAAAACATGACTTTCACCGTAGGTGCACGCAATGTAGCTGACGAGCAAGGGTGCTCTACCTCTAGCTGTGGTACTACACCGCCTTCTGCATTAGGACTGCCTTATAGTCAGTTCTCACCTTTTGGCTTTAACGGTGCATTCTATTACGCACGCTTCACTTACAATTTAGACTAAGCACTCTGATTTGAGTAAGCACTCTGGCTGAAGTAAGCGGCCTAGTTTAGAAATCTGACCTAGGTTGTAATCCAACCTAGGTTGCCTACTCAAGCTGATTGAAGTGACAAACAAAAATGCCCTGTATACAGGGCATTTTTTTGACCAGAGCTTTTACACTGCCGCTCCTATTAATTAGCAAGCACCTCTCGGCACTTCGCAAATCCCGTCAACTGCGATAAGAGTCGTCCTGTTTATCCAACATTCTAATCAACGCAGGCCAAGCCAACCGAGATGAACGGCTGGGCTTATTCGGCTTTACCCGCCCATAATCTCGAAGCATCTTAGCCGCACTTTCTTTAGTGTGATGTAAGTCAGCGCCACTGGCCATGGCATCTACTTGCACCTTGCAGGCGTTTTCCAATATATACATTTGATAAAATGCTTCAGCCACCGTAGAGGCACAAGTGAGTAGCCCATGGTTATGCATAATCATGGCGTGCTTATCGCCGATGTCCCGACCTAATCTCTCGCATTCATCTTCCGCACCTACGGCAATGTCGTAGTCGTGATAGCAAAGGTTGTCCATCACCTCGCTGGCCTGCTGGGTCAGTGGCAGTAGCCCACATTGCATACAAGAAACCGTCATACCGGCTCGTGTATGGCTGTGTAGCACCACATTTACATCAGGGCGCGCCATTAGCACAGCCGTGTGAATAGCATGGCCAGCGTCGTTATATTTGTAATCACCGCTGATTACATTGCCCTGAAAATCTACCTTCAGCAGCGATGAAGCCGTAATTTCATCAAACATCAGTCCATAAGGGTTAATTAGGTACTGATCGTCAACACCGGGCACCCGCGCTGACAGGTGAGTGAAAATCAAATCCGTCCAACCGTACTTCACAAACAATCGGTAACAGGCCGCTAAATCAGTCCTGACCTGCCACTCTTCGTCACTGATATCGGTAATTGGTGTTATCTGTTCAGCCACTGTATTTCTCCTCATAATCCCAAAAAATGAACGCCAAATTGGCTAACTGCTATAACGCTTAATGACTGTACAAGTGCGCATTTCTCAACATATAGGCTGGGCCATGGACCTCGTTAATTGCTGAGTTTTCGCCGTACAAGCGCTCTTTTTGGCCGCCAAAGTTTTCCCGGTTAGCACCTAGGGGCGCAAGCTCAGCGGCCCTTTGTTGCGCAAGCTCAAGCAAGCCTTCTACAGGTGCCACGCTCTCAACTAAACCTGCGCCTAAAGCTTGAGGGCCAGCCCAACGGTGGGCCAGCTGGACAGTCTTATGAAATACATGGCGGGGCATTTTATGCCGAAATAACGCCAGTTCAGGGCTAGGAATAGACATGCCAATTTGTATTTCATTAGCGCACATAAAGCCACGATCCTCTCGCATTACCCGAATGTCGTGGCACATAGCGGTCATAAAGCCGGCGCCGAAGGCATGGCCATTCACCACACACACCGTAGGTATAGGCATGGTCATGAAGCGTGCCATCAAGGTCATGAACTCAGGACCAAAGGCTTTTCTATCGCCGGCGGCAGGAAATGCCTCAGGGTCTTGTACCCAATCTAAATCTAGACCGTTGGAGAAAAATTTCTCGCTAGCCGACGCTGTAACTAACGCCGCTGCACCGGTGGACGCCTCTACTTCATCCAAAACCTTGGCAATTGCGCGAACAAAGGTGGTATTCCAGCGATTTTCACCTGCATTTAGCGTCATAGTGTACACCTCGCCATCTCTCTCTAAATCAATCATCTTCTTCCCCTGGACATCTTTTGCATGAATTTTATGACAGTCGATTCTGTCTGCTTTAGTTGAAGCCTTCAAGTCAGATTCATGAGCGCACAAGTTGCGCAATGATTTACTGCGGGAAATTTACTTGAAGTCCACAGCACCATCTGGGCAGAATCATCGCTCAAGCAATTCAAGCGAGCGCGAACTATGACAATCAAAGTTTATGATTGGGTGGCATACCATGCAAACCAAGCACCCTCTCGCTTGGCCTGCATCGACCTCTTTTCTGGCCGGCAATACACTTACGCACAAATGCAGGAGCGCACCGCTAGGCTGGCCAATGGCCTGAGAAAACAATACGCCATTAGCAAAGGTGACAGAGTTGCGGCACTGACCAATAATACCTCTGACTGTCTGGAGCTAGAGTTCGCGTGCATGAAACTTGGTGCCATTTACGTACCACTCAATTGGCGACTTAGCGTGCCAGAGCTGGAATATATTGTTGGCGACTGCGCACCCAAAATACTCATCCACGAAGACGTTTTTGCCGATGCAGCAGATGCTCTAAAAACCAAGGGCATTGTCTCAGAACTGCTAGACCTCAGAGCAGACGGCCAAGCATCAGGTTACGAGGCATTGCTCGCAGCCGCAGGCACAGACAACCCTGAGGTTGATCTAGACCACGACGACCTTTGGGTCATTATGTATACCTCAGGCACCACAGGTAACCCCAAGGGTGCGATGATCACCTATGGCATGACCTTCTGGAATGTCATCAATGCTTTAACCCCCCACAGAGTCTCCGAAGATATGGTCAACCTTGTGGTACTGCCACTGTTCCATACCGGTGGTCTGAACTGCTACGCCAACCCAGCAGTACATATGGGCGGCACTAATATCATCCTGCGCAGCTTTGATCCAGGCGAATGCCTAAAATTGCTAGCCGACCCAGAGTACGGTGTCACCCATATGCTCGCAGTTCCTACTAACTACCTATTTATGAGCCAGCATCCTACCTTTGAACAAAGCGACTTGAGCAAGGTCAAAACCTTCGGCATTGGCGGCGCGCCCACACCCAAAGAAATGATTAATACCTATGCCAAGCGCAATATTGGCCTGCAACAGGTTTTCGGTATGACCGAAACCAGTCCTTTGGTATCAGCGCTGACCGCAGAGAACGCGATGCTGAAAATTGGCTCGGCAGGTCTGCCGGTGCTACATAACCAGGTTAAAATCATGACCGAACACGGCGAGTACGTGAGTACACCGGAGACTGTCGGCGAGTTATGGGTAAAAGGCCCTAACATCACACCGGGCTATTGGAACAAACCCGAAGTGAATGCAACCGCATTCACTGATGGTTGGCTACACACTGGAGATGCCGCCTATCTAGATGCCGAAGGTTTTATCTACATCGTCGACCGATGGAAAGACATGTATATTTCTGGAGGCGAAAATGTCTACCCAGCCGAAATAGAAAACGTCATCTACCAGTTACCGCAAGTAGGTGAAGTAGCCGTCATTGGCATACCTGATGGGCGTTGGGGCGAAGTTGGCCAAGCCATTATTGTTGTTAAGCCAGAGCAAACTTTAGATGAGGCAACCGTGCTCAAACACTGTGCGGACAAGCTAGCCAAATTCAAACAGCCGCAGTCGGTGCGATTCATCGACGAGATACCGCATAATGCCACCGGTAAGGTATTGAAAAGAGAACTTAGGTTGCAATCATAAAATCACCTAAGTCTGTTTCAATATACGCTCAAGACACGTTAAACATACGCTAAGGCGCATGATCCACAGCCAAACAAGATCGATCAATAAAGATCAATAAAGATTAATAGAGACCGCTAAGGAGTTCTCAATGATTCGTTTTTACCATGCCCCAGGCACTCGAGGCGTAAGACCTATTTGGCTCTGCGAAGAATTAGGGATCAACTACGAAGTAGAGATGATTGAGTTTACGCAAGAATTTAGAGCCACGCCTGCATGGCGCAAAATAAGCCCGTTGGGTAAAGTGCCCGTGCTGGTCGACACAGCAAACGATCTGCTGATGTATGAGTCCTGCGCAATGGTCCAGTATCTTCTCGACTGTTATGGCAACAACCAATTACAGCCCCAATTAGGCACCCCAGAACACGCAATTTATCAGCAGTGGAATTGGTTTGCTGAATCTACCTTTGCGCGTCCATTAGGCGAAGTTGTGAATCACAGCAGAGCATTTCCAGGCGCAAAGCGTATCCCTGAAGTAGTCGCGGAAATGCAAAATCGCGGCGAGCAGTGTGCTATCGCTGTTGGCGAGGCTATCGGCGATAACAACTTCATATTAGGCGACAACTTCAGCGCCGCCGACATTAACCTTGGCTACTCAATTATGCTCGCCGAAAAATTTTTACCCAACGGATTACCCGAGAACATCAAGCCTTACTGGCAACGATTATCCTCGCGGCCTGCATTTATAAGAGCCACAAGCTAATTATCTAGAAGTAGTTAAAAAGGGAATAATTGGAATGACAAAAAAGCACACAGCAGAGAGCCTCAATTCAAATCGGGCCACCACAAAGGCTCATTGGATGCCGTTTACTGCTGTCTCTTATACACATCTCCGAGCCCACGAGACGGACTC
>CAJXUL010000213.1 GCA_913060615.1 uncultured Gammaproteobacteria bacterium
TACGAGATAGGAGTCCGTCTCGTGGGCTCGGAGATGTGTATAAGAGACAGCTGAATCACTGCAGCTGGCAACTCAACTACTTCTACCCGATCACTCTTAGGCTTACCGTAACCACGGTCTAGAATCGAATTTGCGGTTACTACTCGAGCTGAGTCGCTAAAACCATAAACAGCCCTAACCACTAAGGTATTGAGAGCTATATCTGAGTAAGACTTCGCTAACTCAGCAAGTCTTGCGCCCTGCTCTATCGTTGCCCTGTTATGCATAACGGCCGGGCGTCCTACACCCTCCCTTTTGCCACCATGATGAGCTTCCACTAAGACTATGCGTCTAGTCCTTTTACGAGTATGGAGTTTGCTGTGCTACCAGCATTACGGTGTTTGGCGATAGCTTGGTATTCATCAGATGTCATCCAAGCTAAAGCAGATTCTTTTGATGGGAACTCAATAATTACGGAGCGAGTATCATCCCATTCCCCTGCCAACACCGTGGGGTCCTCATCAACACTCAGCATCTTGCCATCGAACTTTTGGAAGACCGCTGAGAAACCAGCTGAGTACCTATCGTATTCACTGCGATCGTGAATCTTAAACCGAGCAATTATATAAACGGACATCGTATCTAACTCCTGTTTTTATTTTAGTTTTAGGTGCCGAATGCGAGTAAAAACTGAACCACCGTTGAGCGTCTCTCCTCGTTGTGTTGCAGTTTTACCGGCATTGAAATAATTAATGACCATAAACTAACAGTCAATATTTTCTGTTTTGAGTCTATGGTTAAGCGCACTCTGAAGCAACACAGCCGTAACTAACTGACCAACAATGCGGCGCCTTATTGTGCCGAGACATCCGGCCCTTAATCGGCCGCATGCAAACGCGGACCTGATAGAAAAAGGCTGCTCCTCAGTCAGGGCTATTGCCTGGCTTAAAATTTGTCATATTTCGCTATTTTTCAAATTTGGGGAGTTTTGCGAATAACATAACCGACAAGACCATGAATGCGGCGGCCAGATATAACGACCCTGTATAACTACCTGTCACGTCACGAACTGCGCCAAGAATTACTGGACTCAAGCCCGTGGCGATTAAGAATGCTGAATACTGCCTGCCGTATATCTGCCCGTACGCATGTATGCCAAAATAAATACCGACGAGATAGCCGATTAAGTCAACTTCGGCACCTACTGAAAAGCCGATAACAAATGCGACCGGTACAGCGACTGCCGAACCCATTAACGCGAGGGCCAAAACGCCTAGGATAGCAATTGCCACCCGTGGGGCAAATATACGGTCAACAGCAAAACCCACTAGCACTCGCCCCAACACAACGGCTATGCCAATAACACCAGCAATTTTGGCCGCTGCATTTGTCGTGAATCCCACTTCGAGTAGAATCGGGACAAAGTGGATCATCAAACCACCCAGCCCTAGGGACAAGCAAAATATCGCAGCCATAATTGTCCAGTACGTGCGACTTGCCCTAGCGATTGCAAAACCTTCGCTCGCGGCTTCAGGGTCGATGACGACTGAGTTTTTTACGCCACTGAGGCGAGACAATACGGCAACAATGACCCCGCCGACCACAAAGGTGAACAAGGCCATTGCAAAGTAAGCACCTCTCCAACCGAACTCTGTGATTGCGCCACTAATCAAAGTCGGTCCAAATGTAGCAGCCACGCCTGCACCCGAGAGAACAATGCCAAGCGCCAAGCCGCGTTGTTTGTCAAACACCGCATTAATCGCTCGCGTATATGCCAACGGAGACGATGCACTACCAAGTACGGCCTGAAGCATTGCCAGCATGACAAAAGTAACAATTGATTGAACAAACAGACCTAACAATACGTAGGCGAGTGACAGGCCTAGCAGTGACACCATGACCGGTTTTACTAAGCCGTAGCGATCTACCAATGAGCCTACAAATGGCAACACAGCAGCGAGCGCGAGGGTCGAGCCTAAAATACCTAGGGAAGCTTGTGCCCTTGTCCAACCGAAATCTGCAATCCACGCTTCGATGAACAATCCTTGGGTGTAGAAAGGCAGTGCAGAAACACCGACACCGATGCCAATCGCACAGACTAATACTAAAAGCCAGTTGCGGGAAAATTCGCCACCAGTATTTTGATCATGCATCTGTTGGCTTTCTTGATTGCTCATCTATACGCTCCTAAAACTTTATTTGTGATGCCGCTAACTTTTTTTCGTCCTCAACCATGCCGCGATTATTTCGATAACGCAGAGGCGCTACGCCGCAACCCATCACTTACGCATCTGCACCAATCACCCGGTTTGGCGGACTCGCTCTTGTTGATCCGTGAGGCATTAACATCGACCATTGCGCAAATTACACTACTTTTAAGCTCTGGCGCTTTATCTAAATGGCGCTTGCATCAACCGGTGCAACGACCGCAAAAGGCGAAACTTATTTATGCTCAGTCGCTACCCAGTCAATAATCATATCGGCGAATAATTCTGGTTGATCAGCCCAAGCAAGATGACCTGCTTCAGGCAGAATTTGTAACTTGCTTTGCGGCAAAGCCGCATCGAGATGTTTTGCATTACTTGGGTCAAACAGAACATCAAGCTCGCCCCAGAAAACCAAGGTAGGAATTTCGATCTCTTGCACCCGACCAGCCAGCTCTGCGGCTTTGGCGCGAAAGTCTTTAAACCAGTAAACCACTTCAGCGGCCCGCCCCGAGTAGGCCCGTTTATAATCATCTATTTGCTTAGCGTTGGCCCGATGACGGATGGACCCAAGTTGTGACGAGAAAGCGATGAGTGGCCCGGCACCTAGTAAACCCGTTATGAAACGCATGACACCAAATTTGGCCAACATGCTGATCATAAATGCCAGCTTGAACGGACCTGGCGCTCCGAGGCCATGCCCAACCGCTAGACTTGCCACGCGATGTTTATGGTTGAGTACATAGGCCAGCGCAGCTGCCATTCCCACATCAGGCCCAACAAGATGAATATTATGCAGGTCAAGCTCATCAAAGATCGCAGCCAGGTGAGCACCCTGAGCGCTGGGTGACATATCCTTACGGTCTCCTTCAGAAGCACCAAACCCCGGAAGGTCGATGGCAATGACCCGACATTTTTCTGTCAGTGCTTTCCAGGAACCTGCGAAACTGAGGATGCTTTCTGGAAACGGACTGAGCAATACCACGAGCGGTGCATCGGCTGGCCCGGCTTCGGCAAGGCGGATGTTGCGGCCCGCTATCGTCCGGGTTTCAGTTGGCAGAGTTACATCCGGCGTTTCAAACGATACCGCTGACTTGCGTGCTGCTTTAACTTTTCGCCACTCGGGTGACACCAACAGCAGCGAAGCTGCATTGAGTTGATCGTAGAAATTAAGTTTTTTCATAGTACTTCTCCATCAAAATAGCTAGAGCCTATTCCAGTTTAAAGATCTCAGTAATTGCATTGTTGCTTTTATATGTTCGACCGAGCTGCGGTTATTCGTGCTTACCTGCAACCCAACCGAGCGAGGCTAGCTGGCCCGCTGCAAAGTGCTTAGGGGAACTTTCTAGGGTGGTTGCCATCGTGTCGTTCCAGCGATTGAGAAATCCAAACAGTGAAATCACGGCCACAACTTCTACGGCCTGCTTCTCACTAAAGTGTTTTGACAATTCACTCATGTGCTCGGCTTCTACCGCATTGGGTACCATGCCGGCATGCACCGCAACTCGCAGCGCCGCTTTCTCCTGATCGGAAAATAAGTCGTTGCTCTCATACTCGAACACCGCTTGTATTTTCTCCGCGCTGACGTTGTTTTTTTCTGCTGAGTTAGCTGTATGAGCTTGGCAATAACGGCAACCCGCTACGTTGCTCACTGCGAACGCAATCATTTGCTTTAGCCCAGCGTCTAGTTCACCGCTGTTTAGAACCGTTGCGCCAAGAACCCCAAAGGCTTGAGTAAGTTCTGGCCAATGCGCCATGGTCATCAAGGATGTTGGCAGAAAGCCCATAGAGGCCTCTACTAATTGCAGCATCGGCTCTAGCTCTGGTAATTCCTCGCGCTGCTTGGGTGTGATGTAGGTCATTGTAATTCCTGACGTTATTGCCGTTAGCCGATTTTGAGTAGTTGTTTGCCAAGATTTTGCCCGGTATACAGCCGCTGTAGAGTGGCAGGAATATTTTCAAAACCCTCCTGTACGTCGACCTGGTAAATCAATTGGCCTGATGAAACCCACGCCATTAAATCTTCAATAGCCTCCATCGCTCGCGGCATGTAATCCAAAATAACGAACCCTTCCATACGCGCTCGGTTAATAGTCAAGTTCGACAGATTTGATGGGCCAGGTATGGGGGCGGTCGCGTTATAACCAGAGATACTTCCACATAAAACAACTCGAGAGCGCAGATTAACGTGATCCAAGGCCGCCTCTAGGATGGGGCCGCCTACGTTGTCGAAAAAGACGTCCCATTTATCGGGACAGTGATGTGCAATTTGGGCATTAACATCTTCATTTTTATAGTCTATTACCGCGTCGAAGCCAGCGGTCTCTTTTAACCACCGACACTTATCTTGGCCGCCAGCAATGCCTACGACACGGCAACCCTTAATTTTTGCAATCTGACCGACTAACGAGCCAGTAGAACCTGCTGCACCAGAAACAAGAACAGTGTCACCGGCTTTAGGCTGGCCAATCTCCAGTAAGCCAAAATACGCCGTCAGCCCAGTTATACCGAGGACAGATAACATCATTTCAGGGGATACACCTGATGGCAGTTTAACCAGTCCCATTGGGCCTTTACCGGGGGTCGCAACCACATAATCTTGCCAATAGCCGGTAGTTTGAACGAGATCGCCCACTTGATATTCCGCATGACGCGAATCTATTACCTGCCCAACAGAACCTGCGCGCATAGGCTCTCCGATGCCCACTGGTGGCAGATAGCCCTTACGATCAACCATCCAGTTTCGCTGTGCGGGGTCAAATGATAAAAATAGATTCTTTACCAGCACCTCATTGCTTTTGGGTTCAGGAATAGGGGTTTCGGTGTACTTAAAATCTGTCTCTTATACACATCTCCGAGCCCACGAG
>CAJXUL010000214.1 GCA_913060615.1 uncultured Gammaproteobacteria bacterium
ACGAGATAGGAGTCCGTCTCGTGGGCTCGGAGATGTGTATAAGAGACAGCCATTGCGCCTTGCGAGCGCATCATTTGCAGCCCGACAAAAATTAAATAAAGGCCGCCAACATACTTAAAAACAACCAGTAGCAGCGGATTGGCTGCAATGATTCCTCCGCCGCCCACCACAACAACCGTGGCCACAAGCAGCACGCCGCTGAGTTCGCCCACCATCATTTTCATGGTATTACCCAGGCCAATACTCATGCCCATGGTCAATGCCAATGTCATACACAGCCCGGGGGTAATAGAGACAACAAAAAATATGGGAATAAAAAAGTACAGTAGCGAAAAATCCATGCGTAACAACAACCCTTTAGCCCAAGATTAACTTCCATGGGCAACAAAATAATCCAGTTAAAGCGAACCTTCGCCGAAGCTTTGCTGTCAGTAGCGGCAAGCAAAAATTTGCAGAACTTAAAAGAAGCGAAAAAATTGGCCCAAGTTTGAACTAATAATCACCAATCCAAGTTGCAAGCGTCTCCATAAAACCACCCGCTCGTCCTTCCTCTTCCGCCAGTCTGGCGCCAGCCAAAATACCGGGCATTGCGTAGTTGCCTTCATGGCAAGCGTACTCATAAATAGTATCCGTGCTTTTGCGCATGGGCATCTCAGCGCGCCAAACTTCGGAATATACCGCTGGGTCGTCCATGGCAAACTCGTACTTAATGCCTTGGTCAGAAACCCGGGTAAAACGCTCTGTTACTTTAAGCGCATCGGAGCTGATCAATTGATTGCGAATGCCCGCTCGCGCACTTTGACCCGGATGAAAGTTAGTGGTTTCTACCACCAAGGTATCGCCTTCCCACCAACCAATAGAATCGCCCAGCCATTTTTTTACATGTGCGGGCGGGTGCTGACTGTTCATGCGCACTGTGCGAGCATCGTGATTCATCTCAACCAAAATCATCACGGTGTCTTTATTTTGCACAATCTGATAATTGTTGTTGTACAGCACCGGGAGCATTGGCGGACCACCCGTAGAACCAAAACCGACAATACAACGCTCACCCAATGGGCGTAATTCTGGGCCGTCATAACGAAACATCATTTGGCTGAATTTTTTCGCCATGGACCAATAGGCCGAGGTGCGATATGGGATTTTTCCATCTTCAGGGTAAACGATCAGCGACGAACGAATTTCACCGTCCACTCTGGCCATACGGTCACCTTCATCAAACCAAAAGGTATTATAGCCACCCACGTCACCGCCGCTGTCCAGCTTACCGTCTGCCTTGTTCGGGTTATCTATGTCTTCATACAGATCTTCACGAGTCTGGGTGACTTCGCGTTCGCGCTCAGGGGATACAACCAAGCTGTCGAATTCGTCAGGTCTTTGCAGCGCGGTTAATGTGGCATTAGTCCAAGTTCCTTGCAGATCTGGATCACCGAAGAAATTTCTCGGCGCTTGGTATTCAGCAAAACTATATATGGGCGTGAGCCATATTAATGCCCAGACTAAGGCGCAAAAAGTTGCGCTTATTATCGGTTTACCCGTGCTGGTCATGGCTTTTCTAATCCTACTTTTATGGCTGACTTTTACAGCCTACCGTTGGCGTGCGCAAAACATTTCGGTCAACATCAACCGACGCAGTAAACTCACTGCTAGCGAGCAGGTTACATGATCTAGCGCCGCGCCTCATCCCGGTTATTTGCGCAAACCCGTACGGTAGAACTTACCCACCAAACAGACCAACATTCAGACCAGCGCTGCAAAAAACAGCGCAAGAGGTCTCATCATAATACGGTGACCCAGATGCAGTTTCAGTTATACTGAGCGCCGAATTTAGCTATTGAGAACTTGTTAATGAGCATTGTTAAACTATCTGGCGTCAAAAAACTTTTCGGCGGCAAGGCGCTAACCAAGCCTGAGCAAAAGATACTGGCCCAAGAAGTCATGTTAATGACACTTGCGCGAGCAACAGCGTCTGACACCAACATCAAAGATGTTGAAGTGGACAAGGTTAAAGAAGTGCTACTTGAATATACCGGCAAAAAATTCACTAGCGCCAACGTTCGTGTGGCTGCAAATTCAAAACTCTACGAAGCAGCGCCATTAGAGCGTTATCTAAATAAGTGCTCACGCAAACTCACCACCGCGGCGCGCATTGAAACAATACGTGCATTGGAAACTGTTATTCACGCGGATGACCGAGTCAGTGATCATGAAGTGGCTTTCTTCAACAGAGTAGCCAGCGCACTGGAACTCACAGCGTCACAGCTTGTAGGTTTGAGTGCTGATTAAAATTTTGGCTCAGTCTCAATATTGATACTGATCTGAAATTTCTCTAAACCGGGCACTGACCCGGTTTTTTTGCGCCCGGAATTACTCAATACCCTTTCTGTTCATCACCCTATCCATGCCACTTAAGCAGATCGGTTCTAGCAGTTCGGTTTAAGCGCGCTTGCCAAAAATGGGCCTATTCGTACCTATTTATCATTAGATAAGCGGCAATAATTCCTCTGCACTAGATATAATCTCGTGCCCCAGAGCTTGTGTCTGTGCACTTGGCGGCAGCTCATCCGGTATTTGAAAAACCCTCAATCCTGCGCGCACCGCGGACAGTGTGCCTACATCGGAATCTTCCACACCCCAGGACTTCTTCGGGTCAGCATTAAGCAGTGCGGTGGCTGCAAGGTACGGGTCGGCGGCGGGCTTTGAGTTGGCGGTCTCACCCCCACAAACATAATGCTGAAAATATTCTGCTATACCCGCTTTGGCTAGAGCGTCCACACACACTGAGCGCTTATTCGAGGTAGCCACTGCCATAGGCACGCCTTTAGCATGCAATGCCTGCAACACTTGCAATATGCCGGGTTTAATTTGAATCGGGTTTTCTTTGGCCTGCTCAACAAAGTGCTTGGTCCAGTGTACATGCAGTTCATCAATATCAAATGTTGCACCATAGGCTGCTTCAAGGACCTTTTTCGTGGCGTCATGAGTGGTGCCTAGGCATTGATCATAAATGCTCGCATCGTAGGGAAATCCGCAAGCCACAATTGCCACTGAAAATGCTTTTCGCGCCAAGACTTCAGTGTCTAACAGGGTGCCGTCCATATCAAAAATAACACTCTGAGGAAGCTCGGTCTTAGGGGGGTGCGACATATACAGTGGTCCAACTATAAGGCTTTTAAATTCTAAACTACGCAAACGCCAACAATCCGACAACCTCACAAGAGGCCAGCAAATGCAGATGGGCGAGTTCAGGACAAATTTATGGGAGACAAACTAGGGAGGGATAACGCAGACACGTTGAGCGTCTTGCAACCGGTCACCACACTGAATGAAAAATCAAACAGTGCGGTGACAGATATCGCGTATTGCGAAGGGTCTTAAGACACCTCAACAATTTGCTGAGCAGCAATCAACTTGCCTTTTTCAGCAGCATTGTGGAACGACTCAATCTGATCGAAGTTCATATATCTATAAACCTCTGCAGACATAGAATCGATCTTTGTCGCGTACTCCATATACTCAGCAGGCGTTGGCAGACGACCCAAAATACCACCCACGGATGCTAACTCTGCAGATGCCAAATAAACATTCGCACCATCGCCTAGACGATTTGGGAAGTTTCGAGTGGAAGTGGAGATCACCGTTGCACCAGCTAACACTCGTGCTTGGTTACCCATGCATAACGAGCACCCAGGCATTTCCGTTCGCGCGCCAACCCGGCCGTATATGTTGTAGTAGCCTTCCTCCATTAACGTATGAGCATCCATACGCGTAGGTGGGCAAATCCAAAAGCGTGAATTAACCGATTCGGCTTCATCAAGCAACTTACCCGCTGCGCGAAAGTGGCCGATATTGGTCATACAAGAACCAATGAAGATCTCATCTACTGGATCGCCAGCAACGTCGGATAATAGTCGCGCATCATCAGGGTCGTTTGGACAGCAAACGATAGGCTCTTTAATATCAGCTAGGTCGATTTCAATAACTGCTGCGTACTCTGCATCAGCATCGGCGCTCATCAATGTAGGGTTGGCAAGCCATTCTTCCATTTTCTGTACACGGCGCTCAAGGGTACGCACATCGCCATAGCCTTCAGCGATCATCCAGCGCAACAAGGTTGCGTTAGAGCGCAAGTACTCGGCAACAGAGTCTTCGCCCAACTTAATGGTACAACCCGCAGCAGATCGTTCAGCGGACGCGTCAGAAAGCTCGAAAGCTTGCTCAACGGTCAGTGAATCGATGCCTTCAATTTCTAAAATTCGACCAGAAAAGAAGTTCTTCTTGTTCTTCTTCTCTACCGTTAACAAACCTTCTTTGATGCCGTAGTAAGGAATGGCATGCACCAGATCACGTAGCGTGATACCTGGCTGCATTTCACCTTTAAAACGTACCAGTACAGATTCTGGCATATCTAAGGGCATAACCCCTGTGGCTGCGGCAAAAGCCACTAGGCCGGAACCACCAGGAAACGAAATACCCATTGGGAAGCGAGTGTGGGAGTCACCGCCAGTACCTACGGTATCAGGCAGCAACATGCGGTTTAACCAACTGTGAATAATGCCGTCACCAGGACGCAGTGAAACACCACCACGATTCATAATAAAATCTGGCAGACTGTGTTGTGTATCAATGTCTACAGGCTTGGGATAAGCCGCTGTATGACAAAAAGACTGCATCACGAGGTCTGTTGAGAACCCTAAGCAAGCCAAGTCTTTCAGTTCGTCACGAGTCATAGGACCGGTTGTGTCTTGAGAGCCCACGGTGGTCATCTTTGGTTCGCAGTAGGTACCGGCACGCACACCGTCCACACCACAAGCTTTACCCACCATCTTCTGAGCTAGCGTATAGCCCTTAGTTGAAGGAGCAACATCTTCTGGGCGACGGAAAACATCCGAAGGCGCCAGCCCCATGTGCTCGCGGGTACGCTGGGTTAAACCACGACCAATGATCAGATTGATACGGCCATCAGCGCGTACTTCATCAAGAATCACTTCTGACTTGTGTTC
>CAJXUL010000215.1 GCA_913060615.1 uncultured Gammaproteobacteria bacterium
GCGTCAGATGTGTATAAGAGACAGAATCAGAGGGTTAGAGGCATAGATTCCCTTGCGATTCCGCATAATTCGAATGGTTCGAATGGTTGGATGTTTGAGGATGCGTATCGCGACAAACGACCTATAGATCAGTTTTACTCAGAACAACGTTTGCGGAATGAACCTATTGTGGAAATTACCCAAGTAAAAGGCACCTCGGATACTCACCCAATGTTGTCAACTGAAGACGAATGGGCCGATTTTGAAATAATGGATTCAACGATCGGTACAGAAGGAAAGAGCCAAGCTAAAGGTAGCTACGTGAGAGATGCGTATTTAACTGGATTAGGTTTGTCGGAGAAGGGCGTAGGTAACCCCTATAAATTTGGACTCATTGGATCGTCTGATACGCACAACGCTGCGGGTTCGTTTGACGAAGATAACTATTGGAGTAAGACGGGTCTGTTAGATATCACTCCGGAGCAGAGGGGAAGCGTTCCTAAAGATGAGTCTGGCGCATATTTGTCAACTAAGCGTAGTGCATGGGGTGCATCAGGACTGGCCGCCGTATGGGCTACAGAAAACTCACGAGAAGCGATTTTCGATGCTTTTAAGCGAAAGGAGACCTTCGCCACGAGCGGACCACGCATGCAGGTTCGCTTTTTTGCTACTTTTGCAGATAATATCGCACCCATAGAAACGCTGGATGATGCAAATAGTGCGTACGCAACAGGCTATTCGATGGGCAGCGAGATTCTAATAAAGTCTGATGCGAAACCAAAGTTTTTGGTTTCTGCTACTCGAGATGCTATGTCCGCACCGCTAGAACGCTTACAAGTTATTAAAGGTTGGATTGAGAATGGTGAGAAAAAAGAACAAGTATTTGATGTCGCTTGCGCGACTGGTTCAATAAATAACGATACAAACCGATGTGAAATGGATGGCTCATCACCTTCTCTGGACAATTGTGACGTTGGAAAAGGAGCTAGCCGCTTGTCAGTAGTTTGGCAGGACCCCGATTTTAGGCAAAACGCCGAAGCCTTCTACTATGTTAGGGGCCTTGAGGTGTCAACTTGCAGATGGTCTAACTGGGACGCTATTCGGTTAGGTAAAAAGCATAATCCTGAGTTAGCTAAGAAGATCCAAGAACGCGTGTGGTCATCGCCTATCTGGTTTACTCCTTCTTAGCCTGACTTATTTGGGAACGGGTCGAATTTCATCGTTTATAAACCTACAACTCGTGGGAACAAATGAATAAAAAGATAGTTCGGTTGTTAGCTGTGAGCGCGATGCTGATCTTCGGCGTTGCAAATTCAGCGACCCAAAAGCCGGCCAAAGCGCGGAACTGTCATAAAACCAAGAAAAGCCCTGGTCTTGAACTCGATCGTAAGCTCTGCGCTTGTAGTATCGGTTATAGAGTACTCTTAGGAGGCTATTTTGTTTAAACCAATAATTGCGATAGTGATTTTTTTTGTAGGATCAATTTACTCGATGGCTAGTAGCGCCGCAGGTCCCGCGGTCGCTCAACGTATTGGTGACGGACCAATGGTTTATCCGGCTTTGGACGCCAGTATTGGTGTGAACATTCAGGGGCCCTCGGTAATTAAAGTCCCTGAATGGATCAACGAACCACTGGGCGCTTATTTTATGTATTTTGCGGATCATAAAGGACGCTATATTCGACTGGCCTATGCTGACGCGGTCACAGGACCGTGGAAAATTTACGTGCCCGGTACACTAAAACTTGAGGATGCTTTCTTGCTCACTGAGCCGCCGTCGGTTAGCCCGAGTGAGCGTGCAGCGATCGAATCTCGGTTCAGTGGAATGAAGTTGGGTCACGATATCATCAGGGAAGTGACCGCTCCGCATATTGCCTCCCCAGATGTGCACGTTGATCACGACAATGAACGTATCGTTATGTTCTATCACGGACTTGAGGCCTTGGGCGAGCAAGTTACCAGAGCTGCAATCTCGGCAGATGGCATATCCTTTAAAGCTCGGCCTGAAAAATTGGGCAGAACTTATTGGAGAAGTTTTGAGCACGGTGGTTTTTATTATGGTCTCGCTATGCCCGGACAGTTCTATCGTTCGACAAACTTACTTGGCAATTACGAAAAAGGTCCGCTCTTGTTTAACAAAGATATGCGTCATTCTGCAGTACGAGTTGTCGGTGATGAACTGATGGTATTTTGGACCCAGGTTGGCGAGGCTCCTGAAAAAATAAAACTAAGCAAAATCGACATGCGTGAAGATTGGTCTAATTGGAACGAGAGCGATGCGGTTGAAATACTTAGGCCTAAACTTACTTGGGAGGGTGGGGAAGCACCACTGATTCCTTCCCGGCGGAGTACGGCCTATGGTTTAGTCAATCAGTTGCGCGATCCAGCCGTATTTATCGACGCGCCTGGCCTATTGGATGAGCGCGCCTACCTATTTTATGCAGTTGCAGGTGAATCGGGAATTGGGGTCGCTGAGCTCAGGTTCAATGAAGCTCATTAAATTCTGAGAACGAGATTGTCGAGCAACACCTTAAACAAGTTGACATAACGTTTAAGACACATGTGTCTGGTCCTTCTTAACTTGGAACCGCAAAAAAAACTATTGTGCCTGCCGAAAAATCAACATCTTTTAGAGTCTTAATAAGTCTGTATTTTGCTTCGGCGGGTTAGTAGCTCGTAACTAAACAAAAAAACATGATTTAGCGAAAAACGTAGGCTCGTAGCTGAATGATTTAATCAAATTTGTCCGAACATCTTTTATTTAACATAATATAGATTATGCGCATAAAGTTAATGTGTTATGAGGCGTGGGTTACGCGCCGTTTTGACGAATATGGCCGGCACATAACGTTCTAATGGGCTATAGAGAAACAATTTGTTACCTCTTCGGAATAATGGCTTCTACCAAAATATTTGTTTTACTGTCGCCTCAGAATAATTTGGCTGCAATAGCTCGTAGTTATTTATTCAGATCACATAAGTCGGTTACACTAACTCTAGTAAACTAAAAAATTACAACTTTCTCGTTTCACTTTACGTGAACTGCATTTTCAGCTTTATACCTCGTACGTAATAACTCGAACTATTTGGGTTAACTCGCACGAGTTTTTATGAGGAACCAACAGTGACCAAAATTTTAATTGTAGAAGACAACGAGCTAAATCGAGATATGCTCTCACGCAGGCTTATCCGCAAAGGTTATGAAATTGAGATGGCCGTGGACGGCGCTTTAGGTGTTGAGGCTATGAAAAGCTTTATGCCAGATGTTGTGTTAATGGATATTGGTCTACCAGTAATGGACGGCTGGGAAGCAACTACCACAGCCAAAGCCACGGATTCTATCAAGCACATTCCAATTATTGCCCTGACTGCTCATGCTTTAGAGGAAGACCGACTCAAGGCGCTGGAAGCTGGTGCCGATGATTTTGATACCAAACCTGTTGATTTGAAGCGCTTACTGCAAAAGATCGAGAAATGGGCACCATCTGAAAGCTAAAACTTAGCCACAAATATTGGACCTAAGTATTAGCTCTAACGCCTCTCCGTAAACTAAGTTTGATGTCGCGCGCCGATATCTGTACGTGATGCTTTATGCAGGGAAATAGGACTCAGTTCGCTCCGTTTGATAAAACCCTGGCGCACTAATTTACTCGCAACTTTATCAGCAGGCTTAAGCAATTTGCGCAGAAAGGGCCTGCAAGCGTTTCTCTAGATCTGTGTCATTCTTATCTAAAATCCCTAAGCCCATGCCTTCTAAAGTACCGCGTAGCGTGTCATCAAGATCCATTCCTGAGAAGACTATGATTTGCGGTGGGTTGTCCATTTGCAGTGCGTTGAAGTGGGTTAAGAATTCAAATCCATCCATGACCGGCATGGATAAATCCAGAATGATTAGGCTGACGCCCTCCTCCAATTTGTCCAAACCCTCGCGGCCGTTTTCAGCAAATTCCACGGCGAAGCCATCTTTTTCTAACAGTCTGGAGACCAGATCTCTGGCCTCTGGGTCATCATCGATGACAAGGGCCGATAAACCTTGTGTATCGTCGCCATACAAGCTGTGTATTTGATCAAGCAGTAATTGGCGATCAATAGGTTTGGTCATATGCGCAGCGGCACCCAGCGCTTCAGCTTGTCGATCGTCTTCCAACATACTGATGATAATGACCGGTAAATCTCGTAATGTCGGGTCGTTTTTAATTTCCGAGAGTACTGACCAGCCGTCTCTACCTGGCATTTGGATATCTAAAAGAATTGCATCTGGCCGATGTTCGCGCAGCAGTTTAATGCCTTGATCGCCACTCTCGGCAAACATCATTGAGAATTCTGCTCCGAAGTTGCGTTTCACTAGCTCGTGGACGTTTTTATCATCATCAATAACTAAGACCTTTTTTCTGCCTGGCTTAGCGTCGTCCCATGCTTGCGCTGGTTCGCTCGCTTCAACTTCTTCTATTATGTCCACAAGCTCTTTGACGTGTTTTGGTACTCTGAGTTGGAATGTAGAGCCTTTACCAACCGTACTTTCTACGGAGACAGAACCGCCCATCATCTCCACCAATTGCTTTGTAATGCTCAAACCAAGGCCCGTACCGCCGAATTTTGCGGTTGTATTGCCTTCTGCTTGAGTGAACTCGGCAAAGACTTTGTCCAATTGCTCGGGAGACATGCCGATGCCTGTGTCCGAGACTTCGAAACTCAACCATTCTTCGCCGGAGACCAATACGTTTTGCGCAGTTAATGAAACCACACCGTTCTCGCTGAACTTACAGCCGTTGCTCATTAAATTGAGTAGGCACTGTCGCAGTCTGGTTTCATCGCCATAGACACTGCCTTCAACTGAAGAATTTATCACCAGTTGGTTATTGTTTTTTGCCGCCAGCGGCTCGCCAACACTTTGCATGACTGACATTACGCTGGAAATTTCAAACTCACTTAAGAACAGTTCTAGCCTGTCTCTTATACACATCTGACGCTGCCGACGAATAGAGAGG
>CAJXUL010000216.1 GCA_913060615.1 uncultured Gammaproteobacteria bacterium
AGATAGGAGTCCGTCTCGTGGGCTCGGAGATGTGTATAAGAGACAGCCTCTATACTTGCGGCTTTTCTTTGTCGCTTGGTCAGGATCTAGTCTAGCTCATTGAGCCAGCTTTCTAAGATAAGGCAGGCAGATTTTTCATGAATTTCGCCGCCTCGAACAGTATCTCTCGTCACTTCGTTAGCAGTCCATGAGCTTAAGCGCTCGTCCATTAACTGCACCGTAATGCCAGATCGCCGCTGGAGTTCTTGCGCGAACCTCCTCGCCTTAGTCGACATGTCTGATTCGCTGTCATCCATGTTTAAAGGCAGGCCTACAACAATCGCTGCGGGTTTGTACTCTTGGATAATAGAGGCAATTTCTGCCCAATTCGGCTTACCGCCGCGGGCTTTCAACGTTTTTAAGCCGCCAGCAGTTTTGGTGATAGTCTGGCCTACTGCTAGGCCAATAAATTTCAGCCCAAAATCAAACCCTAGTATATAGCCTTGAATTGCCATACTTAGCCATGGCCTGGTTGTGCTGCGATCAGATTGAAATCTATTCCCAATAATTGCGCGGCAGCTTGGAGCTTTTCTTCTGCGGGGGTATCAAAGAGTATTTCTGATGTAGCCTCAACGGTGAGCCAGCTATTGCGACTAATTTCGCCTTCAAGCTGTCCTTCGCCCCAGCCGGCATAGCCAAGGGCGATAAGGAAATCTTCGGGACCATCTCCTGCGGCGATAGCAGTCAAAGTTTCCATGGCCGTAGATAGACGAATGTTTTCCGCTACATCGACAGACGTACCAAATTCCTCGTTGCCGCGATAGAGAACAAACCCGCGGTCTTGTGCAACAGGTCCGCCGTCTAAAACTAACTGCTCTACCCAACGACGCTCCGGCTCCATGTTGAGCTTTGCGAGCAGTTCTAGAATAGAAACGTCGGTAGGCCTGTTCACAACGATACCCATCGCGCCGTCGTCATTATGCTCACAGATATAGGTCAGCGTATTGCCAAAGTAGTCTCCGGAAAGGTCCGGCATAGCCATTAAAAAGTGATTTTTAAAATTCATAGTTAACCTGAGTTCTTGGCCGTAATTTGGACGCCTATAGTGCAATGCTTTTGCCGCCAAGGTTGTGCGTTAGAAATCAATGCCCGTTCCTTGTTTTGAAAATTGCCAAGTGCGCGTGAAATCTAGGCGATCATAGCTTTTACGCATTTCCACAGTAAATGGTTGAAACGGAGCAGCTTGGCGTACTGTGGCCAAAGCAGCTTCATCAAGCCTTGGTTTGCCCGACGAACGCAGAATTTTTACGCCAGCTAGGCTGCCGTCGCGGAGAATACTCACAAGCATGGTCAGTTCACCTTCTAATACTCCTGCTGGATAATTATTGCGACCTATGCGCTCGCACTTTCGTCGCCAAGTGTTTAGGTAAGCGGCTTCCGGAGCGGTGAACTTACTAAAACTGTTGAGTGCTCGAGTACGACTAAGGCCTTGGGTTGTTGGGCGCTGGGAATCTATGCTTGCCTGAAACCTAGAGAATGCTTCAATAGCACCTCGGGTGTTAAATTTCTGCGCACTTTGTTGGGCAGCTGTGTTGCTGGGTTCTTTTAAGTTCTGAGTCTCTTCTATGCTGTTTACCACTGCAGTTATAGGCGGCGTTTTTTCTTCGCTTAAACTTTGCTTGGTCTCAATATTCCTCTTTACGTTATCACTGAGAACCGGAGCGTCAGTTTGCTGCGTTGATAAATCGCCAGATAAGCCCAGTTGCAGTGTAACGTGGGAAGACCGCAGCTGGGGTTCTAGCTGGGAAATACCGATACCAAACAGCAAAATGGCATGGACCAACAGCGCTAAAAAAACGCTAAAGCCCATTCGCCCCTCGCCGCTTCTTTCTCTTACCACAACATTCGAAGGGCTTTTTCTGGTAGCGGAGGTAGCGCCAGATGTAATGGCTGAATTTTGCGCGTGGGCTTCAGTCAAGTTGCATAACTACGGCGTCGATAAGGTCGCCCGCAATATCAAGGTCGAATTGCGCGTCGAGCTCTCTAATACATGTAGGGCAGGTGACATTTATTTCGGTCAGATAGTCGCCAATGACATCTATACCAACGAACATCAAGCCACGGCGTTTTAGTTCTGGGCCAACTTGCTCTGCAATCCATTTGTCTCTGGCTGTGAGGGGTCTGGCTTCGCCACGGCCGCCGGCGGCGAGGTTGCCGCGTGATTCGCCTGCAGATGGTATTCTGGCTAAGGCATAAGGCACGGCCTCGCCATTAATAAGTAGGATGCGCTTGTCGCCATCGACTATTTCTGGGAGGTATACCTGCCCCATTATTTGCTGAGCACCGTTCTCGGTAAGTGTTTCGATGACCACGGTTAAATTTGGATCATTTTCCATAACGCGGAAAATGGATGCACCGCCCATACCGTCTAATTTTTTGAAAACGACATTTTTGTGTTTTTTGTGAAAGGCTTTAAGCACATCCATTCTTCGACTGACCACTAAGTCTGGGCAGCACTGGGGGAAGGTGGTGGCGAATAGTTTTTCGTTGCAGTCTCGTAGTGACTTGGGTTTATTGACCACAAATGCGCCATCCGCCTCAGCTCGTTCGAGCAGGTAGGTGGTGTAAATATACTCCATGTCAAAGGGTGGGTCCTTGCGCATCATGACGATGTCCATGTCCGCCAACGGCCGCAGAGTTTCTTTACCAAGGGAGTACCAATCATCACCGGCAATTGCAGGGTCTAAGGATTGAGCGAAGTCTTCGCGTAGTTTTAGGCTGGATATTAAGCCGCAGACTTTGCCTTCATGTAGGGTTAGATCTTCTTGTCGAAGGTAATAGACGTCTAAGTCACGGTGTTGAGCCGAGCGAATCATGGCCAGGGTGGAGTCTTTCTTTAGCGATAAAGAATCTATGGGGTCCATTAGAAAGGCGATCTTTTTCATAAGGCAGGGCCGTAACAAGTAAATTGGGCGCCTAGGCTAACTAGCAAAAGTAAATATAGGCTTGTAACAGTACTTTACTCACCTTAAACCCGGTGTCTATCTTTGGGGTCTTTTTTGCTGTCACCAAGCTAAAGTAATTAGCTGAGATCTAGGTAATATATCGGGGTGCGGCCAACCCTAGGCAAATTGCTGACACTGGCCCATGCGTCGCACATATAGATCCATCACATACCCCCATGAGTATAATTTTTTGATAATGAGCGAGGACAATTTAGCCATCCCCAAGCAGCGCCAGGCCACCTTAGGTCAGGTCAGGCGATCTTTTGAGCGGGGTTTGCTGGCTTTGATTGTTGATGAAGATCGGCAGCGAGGCTTAGTTACGTTGCAGCATGTGACCAGAGTGCTGATGGAATTTCAGCCGTCGGCGCAAAGCAATTTAGATGTTGTTGTGCAATGGCTTGGCGCTATTCGCCAAGGACAGTTGCAATTGTCTGAAGAGACCTTCGCTATATTACGTCACTTGGGGCAGATAGTACGCAGCTGGGAGCAGGCGAGTGTGGACGAAGATTCTGGGTTTTTGCCAGATGTAGAGTTTCAAGCGCTGTCTGCAAGCGCACACTTAATACTTCAGCAAAGCCACCTTTTGGCCAATGTGGGAGCGTCTGATCAAGACGGCATAACAGTGATGCCGAGTTTGGATGACGCAGTGGTTCACGATTTCAATTTGCTCCTGCAATCCTTGGATCAAGCATTGGATGCAATACAATTGCAGCTCCAAGAATGGTTAGTTAACTTGGAAGATCCAGCGTATGTCGCCGCTGTTGCGCACGGGTTTAAAGCGCTTCGAGAGCTTAGTGATGGCGAACGATTGGCCGATGTTACTGAAGTAGCATGGGCTATTGAGAACATGCTCGATCGTTTGGTGGACGGCACACTGGCCGTGACGGGTGATTTCCATTCGGTAGCGGCGGCAGCTGTGAATTTTCTTGTCACGTTAAGCGATAAACTTAGCCAGATCTCTGCTGGCGCGGCCGTATCTAGTTTTATCGACGACTATATCTACGCTGAGATCATTGAAAGCGCTGATATCTTAGCGTCAGGTGGCGAGCTGGGGTTGAAAAGTCAGGAGTTTGAAGAGGAGTTTCCCAGTGAACAGAGCTTAGGCGAACACCTGGACTCGCCTCTATACGCAAAAGAGCTTGCTGGTTCTAATAAGGTCTTAGAAAATAGCGACCGGACGCTTTCTCTTGAGCAAACTATCGAAGTTTTTCAAGCGGCGAACCTCTCCCTAGAGGCATCGTTATCAAAGCAAGAGAGCCTGCACCCTACTAAGTTTGCAGATCTGAATGACGAAGGGCAGCGTTTGGCGCACGCCTTGCGTCAGCATTTGCTTAGTGGCCGTGAGGTGTCTACCAAATTGCACGCTTTGATTGCAGCTTCAGCGCGAGAACATGATTAAGGTTTAGTGCCACCCCTGGGCTTGCTGTATTAAACCCAGAGCAACGCTAGGCATCGTTTCAGCGCGCAAAATAGTGGTGCCAAGTTTGTAGCTAGGTATGTGATTTTGCTGAAAAAGAAGCAGTTCTTTATCGCTCCAACCGCCCTCTGGGCCGATGAACGCTGTGCGACTTATAGGTGTCATTTGAGCAGGGAAGGACTCGCCCAACGGGCTAAACACCATGCCGTTGTCTGTTTGGCGGATGCTCTCTTCTAAGGTCATCGGGCCGATGAGTTCGGGTAAATAGAGCTGGCCGCATTGTTCACAACTGGCGCTGATGATTCTTTCCCAGTGACTTCGCTTATTTTCAATTCTGTCAGATTTGAGTGGCACATTACTGCGATCCGCTTGTATCAATTGAATTTGGCTGGCACCAAGTTCGGTAGCTTGTTGCAGTGCGCGGTCCATTGCCGAACCTTTGATTAGTCCTATCGCCAAGGTGAGCGAGTAACTTCTGTTGTCTGTGGGTTTTTCTTCAGCAGTAATTCTGTCTCTTATACACATCTCCGAGCCCACGAGACGGACTCCTATCTCGT
>CAJXUL010000217.1 GCA_913060615.1 uncultured Gammaproteobacteria bacterium
CGAGATAGGAGTCCGTCTCGTGGGCTCGGAGATGTGTATAAGAGACAGAACATAACCAATCCCCGCAAAATTGCTCTGCAGGAAAGACATTTAGCTTATAGATAGACTACTGAAGATGTAAAACAGCGCTTTTGCCCTGACCTATAGGTCAGAACAAAATGCGATTCCTGCAATAACAGAGTCGTTCTTAGAAACGACGTCCGCCACCACCACCGTCACGACCGCCACCGCCACCGCCACCAGGGCGTTGCTTGCTTTGCGCTTCGTTAACACGTAGTGCACGGCCTTTAAAATCAAGTCCGTTTAGTGCTTCGATCGCGGCTTCAGCGCCGTCTTCGATTTCTACGAATCCAAATCCTCTTGAACGTCCAGTTTCTCGGTCAGTAATAACCGAAGCTGACGCAACACTGCCATGCTCTGAGAACAGAGTTTGCAGATCTTCATCGGTGACCGCCCATGCGAGGTTACCTACATATAGTTTCTTCACAGCTTTCTTAGCTCCTTATTTGATAAGCGCTGAATTTTACTCCTAATGGAGCATATCGACCAATCAAACCTAGGACCTACGAAGAAAATCGCTGAGTAAAAATAACACAACGACATTTCTCTATTTCCGATCGAGTCGTCTTGGGACATATTTTTTATATGCAAGAAGACGCCTCGCAGGAAGAATCGGGCGAGAGCGATTAGCCTAGGGCAAGCTAGTCGCAGTCACAAGCGATAATTGCGCATTATTTCTTGACTATTTCGAGAAGGTTTACTCACTTACTGCTCGCCATTTTTCCCGCATACGCAGAATAGAAGTTTCATCTGTGTAATTTTCTAAATCATTAATCGGCACCCAAGCCAAATCTATTGATTCCTCGCTAACCACAAAGTTCATGTTTTCAGCGCGGAGCTGGTAGCGCACATCGAAATGGTAATGCGCAGGGTCGCTTTTTGAAGCAGGAATTTCATGTATATCAATATCAAAAATTTCTTCGCTGATCAGAGTAACCTGCAAGCCGGACTCCTCCACTGCTTCCCTATAGGCCACGCCCGAGGTATTTGAATCGCCATCACTGTGCCCACCCAGTTGTAGCCACATTTTTAATTTGCGGTGGTTGGTCAATAACAGCTGTTCACCTGAACCATCTACCAACCAGGCAGAACCGGTTATATGCCCGGCCCAACAGGTGCGTTCAAAGCAATTTGGGTAGCTTGCCAATAGTTCTCTGAAGCGCTGAACAGCTTCAGCCTCTTGCGGATAACGAAGATGATAGCGCTCAATGGCCTCACTTAGATTGCGTCGATGCATAAGAATCCTTATTCTCAATGGAGCGGTGAAGCTTAACTCAACTGTAACCAGTTATGCGCCAGCTAACCGCAACTTACCATTTTTCGGATCACTAATTAGGAGAGGAATATGCTTGCAGTAGTCGCAAAGCTCAACGTTTTGGCAGGTAAAGAAGCAGAATTTGAGAAGGTCATGCTTGGACTAGCGGAACAGGTTAATGCCAACGAACCTGGCTGTCACCTTTATAAGCTGTGCAAAGACGCCGATGGCAACTATGTTGTAATGGAACTTTACGCAGATGCTGAAGCGGTAGCCGCTCACGGCGCTTCAGAACACTTCAAAGCAGCAGGTGCGGGCTTTAAAGGTTTAATGGGCGGCGCCCCAGAGATTACTCGCATGGAAGTAGTCGGCTAAACCTAGTAGCAACACTAGTACTCGACCCAGCATTAGCTGGGTCCACCTATCTAAACAGTCAATTGCGGCTAATTGTTTATTTCAAACAACTCGGCCAACTGCTCTGTCATCGCCCCGCCTAACTGCTCCGCATCTGTAATGGTGACAGCGCGCTTATAGTGGTGAGTCACATCGTGGCCAATACCAATGGCTACCAATTCAACCGGCGATTTATTCTCAATCATATCAATAGCATATTTCAGATGTTGCTCAAGAAAGTTACTTTGATTGACCAACAAAGTAGAGTTATCCACAGGTAGACCGTCAGAAATAACCATCATCACTTTACGCTGCTCAGGGCGAGTGACTAAACGGTTGTGGGCCCAAATGAGCGCCTCGCCATCAATATTTTCTTTGAGCAATTCTTCGCGCATCATCAAGCCGAGATTACGTTTGGAGCGCGACCAGTTGTCGTCAGCACTCTTGTAGATAATGTGGCGCAAATCATTCAGACGACCAGGATTAGCCGGCTTATTGGCATTAATCCAAGTTTCTCGAGATTCACCGCCGCGCCAAGCTTTAGTGGTAAAGCCAAGAATTTCTACCCGCACCGAGCAACGCTCTAGTGTGCGGCCCATAATGTCTGCACACATAGCCGCTATGGTTATTGAACGTCCACGCATAGATCCGGAACTATCAATTAACAAGGTCACAACGGTGTCGCGGAACTTGGTTTCTTTCTCTTGTTTATAAGCCAGCGGATTCATTGGATCGATAATGACTTGGGTCAAACGCGCTGCGTCCAATACCCCTTCTTCAAGATCAAATTCCCAAATTCTATTTTGCTTGGCCATCAACCGACGCTGTAGGCGGTTGGCTAATTTGGACGTGGCATGTTGCAAGGCCACCAACTGCTGATCTAACAATTGACGCAAACGTATCAATTCATCGGCATCACACAGATCTTCCGCACGAATAATTTCGTCGAACTTCTCGTTATATACGTTGTAGTTGATATCAACAGGTATACGACCCGCATCATCAGGCATAGGCACCGCGGCTTCATCCGGATCGGATTCAGCAGCAGATTCATCCATGTCAGCGTGAGCATCCATTTCTACTGTGGTGGCGTCCCCATCACTACTTTCTTCGCCCGCAGCATCGTCATCAAGCGTAACGTCTTCCGGACTAAAATCAGACTCTGCATCCTCAGACTCGTCCATGGTATCCATGTCGTCTTGGTTGCTCTCACCCTCATTGGGATCGTCTAAATCCACTGGTAAACCCAGGTCAGAAATAATGTTGCGGCAAAGATCAGCGAAGCGCTCTTGATCACCAATATGATCGCGCAGGGCTTCTATATCGTCCCCAGCGTTTTTCATCACATGGTCGCGCCAAAACTGCACAACATGCTCGGCGCTGGGAGGTAATGTTCTACCGGTTAACTGTTCACGGACAATAAGCCCTACCGCTACAGATAATGGCGCGTCTGTTTCTGCGGTTATGGCATCAAACGCGGCTTGCTTACACTGCTGTTCTAGGTGGGCATCTAAATTGCGCCCCACACCTTCCATGCGCAGCGTACCGATTGAGGCAATTCTGGCTGACTCAATCCACTCGAACATTTCTTGGGCTGGCCCGCCCTCGGGGCTGTAGCGCGCGTGTAATCTGGCATTATGATGGCGAAATCTGAGGGCAAACTCGTCACCCACGCCCCGTACTGCGTCGATTTCCGCACTGCTGGCGCCCATGGCAGGCAGCGGTAATCTGAGCTTACCGCCGTGGGCAGCCGGTGCGCCTGGGCCAAAGGTAACCTCTAGCTCATCGTCACAGGCAATTGCACGAATAGTTGCTGTAGTCGCCCTCTTGAACGGTTCAAGAGGGTTATCCACGTCAGTTAAATTAGCCATATCAGCCTCTGGTCTAGATAGAGCCTTATGCAGACTTCAGAGTAATTCCTGCCGTTGCATCACCTAGATCTTCGCCTATGCAGCGTTGGTAATACTCAGCAACAATCGAACGCTCAAGCTCATCGCACTTATTTAGAAAAGTAACTCTGAAAGCAAAACCAATATCGCCAAAAATTTCAGCGTTTTGTGCCCAGGTTAAAACGGTTCGGGGTGACATAACTGTAGATACGTCACCGTTGATAAAGCCTTTACGTGTCAGATCAGCAACGCTGACCATATTACTAATCAAGCGTTGGCCTTCTGGCGTTGCGTTAAATGCGGCAACCTTACCTAAAACAATGGCTGCCTCGGCATCATGTTCTAAATAGTTGAGGGTAGAAACAATGCTCCAACGGTCCATCTGACCTTGGTTAATTTGTTGCGTACCGTGGTATAGGCCTGTGGTATCGCCCAGTCCCACTGTATTAGTGGTAGCAAAAAGCCGGAAAAATGGGTGTGGGCTAATGACCTTATTTTGGTCAAGTAGCGTCAGCTTGCCTTCAATTTCAAGGATCCGCTGAATAACAAACATGACATCGGGTCTGCCGGCATCATATTCATCAAAAACCAAAGCCACTGAATGTTGCAGGGCCCATGGCAAAATACCTTCACGAAACTCGGTAATTTGCTTACCGTCTTTCAGGACAATGGCGTCTTTACCTATTAAATCGATGCGAGAAATATGGGAGTCTAAGTTAACTCGAATACATGGCCAGTTAAGACGTGCAGCAACCTGCTCAATGTGGGTGGACTTACCCGTACCATGATAACCCTGAACCATAACTCTACGGTTATGAGTGAATCCTGCTAAGATCGCTAATGTAGTGTCGCGGTCAAAACGGTATTGTTCATCGATGGCCGGCACGTAGTCAGATCTTTCACTGAAGCCGGGGACGGTCAAATCTTGATCAATCCCAAATACTTCCCTGACACTGTATTGTGTATCGGGCACTAGAGCAGGACTTAATCCTGATTCTGATTGGTCTGTCACTGGTAAATCCTAAACTCAATTAAGCAAGCCTCTCATTGTAGAGAACCCATAGAAAAAGAGCAGCAGAAAGATGGCATTAATTCAACTAATAAGACACGGCAAGGCTGCCGCAGGTTTTGGCAGTCACAGAGATCCAGGCTTAGACGACTTAGGCAGATCGCAGTCTGAAGCGGTAGCAAAGTTGCTGGATCACCAACATAGAACAGGTCCAAATGGATCTACAAACCTACCTATTTTGCGCTCCAGTCCGTTGGCTCGTGCACAGGAAACCGCCATCCCATTGCAGACTCTCTGGCAGGCAGAAGTCTGTCTCTTATACACATCTGACGCTGCCGACGAATAGAGAGG
>CAJXUL010000218.1 GCA_913060615.1 uncultured Gammaproteobacteria bacterium
AGATAGGAGTCCGTCTCGTGGGCTCGGAGATGTGTATAAGAGACAGTTATTATTATTATTACTATTATTATTAGGTCTTTTTATTCTTCTACGACCTGAACAGGCCTATTTCTATTCTCAGCCTACTCTTTTAGCAACACAGTGGTCACGATCTGTCACTGATCATAGCTGTTGCCCCGCAAATTTTGCAACGACTAAGTGGCGTTTCAGGCATTTTTCCATTCATAACAATTCCGTTGCCTTGACCTCACTGGCTTGCGCAGTGCTTTGGCCGGATCGACCCTGCGCAAGACTGTTTTGCGCCAGCCGTTTTTTGGGCAAAAAAAACGGGCTTAACGCCCGTTTTTTTCTACTCAGTCAGCCGGTTATCTATCATCAAGCAATAGCTTATAGACCCAGTACCAACTTCGACATGATGTTGCGCTGAATCTCATTTGATCCAGCGTAGATGCTCACTTTACGAGTATTAAAATACTCTTGAGCCACACCATTTGATGCTTGCGGTCCAACGCTCTGGAAGTTGTCGCCAGGAGCGGGTGTTGAGGAATCTAGTGGCGACGCGTAGTTACCGGTGATTTCCAATGCAAGTTCAGTTACTGACTGCTGTAACTCTGAACCTCTGGTTTTCAACATTGAGCTCTCAGGACCAACGTTTTGGCCTGCGGCTAATGCACCCAAAATTCTGAATTCGGTGAATTCCATTGCCAAAATTTGGACTTCTACTTCATTAAAACGTTTTACGAAGTCTGCGTTTTCAGCGTAAGTAGAGCCGTAGCCATCTTGCTCAACGGCTGCTGCGCCACGCAGGTGCGCCATTGCGCCTTTGAGTGCTGGTGAGTAAGCATTACCGCGCTCAAATTCTAGTAAGTACTTAGCACAGGTCCAACCTTTGCCTTGCTCGCCTACTAGGTTTTCTTTTGGCACCTTAACGTTATCGAAGTAGACCATGTTGATCTCTTGGAAGTTTTCAGCCGGTGTATCTAGTGTAACGATAGGCTTTACGCTAATGCCAGGTGTTGTCATGTCCATAAGAATGAAGCTAATACCCATTTGGCGGATATCTTCGTTGCTGGTTCTGACCAAGCAAAACATCCAGTCCGCGTGCTGAGCTAATGTGGTCCAGGTCTTCACGCCGTTAACCAAATAGTGATCGCCCATATCTTCGGCTTTGGTTTTTAGTGACGCCAAATCTGAACCTGAACCTGGCTCGGAGTACCCTTGGCAAAACCAAACATCAGAATTAAGAATAGGAGGCAAGAATTTTGCTTTTTGCTCTTCGGTACCAAACTTCATGATAACCGGTGCAACCATGCTCATACCGAATGGAATGACGCCAGGCGCACCTACTTTGGCGCGCTCTAGGTCCCAGATGTAGCTTTGGGTAGGTGTGAACGCCGCGCCGCCATGTTCTTTTGGCCAGTTGACTGCAGCCCAGCCCTTTTCTGCCAAACGCTTCTGCCAGCCCACTAGATCGTCCTTAGACAATTTGCCTAATGCACTGCGAGCTTTCTTGTCGCGCATTTCCTGTGGCCATGCAGTTCCAAGGAAAGACTGCACGTCTTGCTGAAAGTCCCGGTCTTCTTGTGAAAATGATAAGTCCATTACAACTCCAAGTTTTTGATACGAAAGATCGTTTTAAATGTATTTATATGTCTATTGAAAAGATGTGAGTCACCAATTCAACAAGCCCAAATTTTTACTTGAGCGCATTTTTAGCTGAGACCAGCGTGCGCTTTTATGTTCTGTAAACAGGGTCTAGTTTCTCGCTTGGTCTAATAACGACTTACCAACCACACGAATAGCCAACGTTTCTTCTGCGCCCTCGAAAATCGAAAGGACGCGAGCATCGGCGAAATAGCGACTCACTGCAACTTCTTCTGCATAGCCCATGCCGCCGTGTAACTGGACGCCCTCTCGGGTTACCCATTCAGCTGCGCGGCAGGAGAACAACTTTACTAAACTTGCTTCCATTTGCCCAAGGCCTTGATCCATTAATCCTGCAACGTGGGCGGTAAATTCTCTGGAAACGCTAATAAGTGCGCCCATTCGCGCCAATTTTGCCAAAGACAGCGGATAACTGGCTACAGAACGACCAAACACCTTGCGGTCCTGAGTGTAGTTCTTACTTTCTTCAAAGGCCGCGCGCATTAGGCCGCAAGCTCTGGCGGCGGTTTGCAGGCGCCCTCCCATAAACCCGCGCATAGTGAAATAAAAGCCTTTACCAATACCGGCCTCGCAGCCAATCAGACAATCGTCTGGGACAAAAAAGTTATCGTAGAACATTTCATAAGAATGCATGCCTCGATAACCAAGAGTTGGAATTGAGCGGCCAGTCATACGACCCCCCTTCTCTTGTTCGTATTCAAAGTCGTGGCCCTTGTACGCGGGTTTTTCCACGATGAACAATGAAAGCCCTTTGTGTGCAGGCTGAATGTCTTTATCTGTTCTGGCCAGCACCAATAATGCACCTGCGGCGCCAGCGTATGTGCACCAGGTTTTGCCGCCGTTTAGCAACCAACCGCCTTCGGTTTGGGTAGCACGCAGGGCCACTGAGGCGACATCAGAGCCAGTGTTAGGTTCAGTTACCGAGACTGCACAAAGGGTATCGCCACTGGCAATAGCGGGCAGCCATTTTGACTGCTGCTCTTCGGTACCACCTTCCATCAGTGCCCGCGCCATAATTTCAGGACGCGTGATCAAACTGCCGGCGGCGCCTAGCGAACCTCTCGATAGTTCCTCTGTAACTACTACCATGCCCATACTGTCTTCTTCGGTATCTGGCTTAAGTCCGCCAAAACGCTCTGGAATACTCAAACCAAATACACCCATTGCCTTTAGCGGTTCCAGAATTTCGCTTGGCACCAATAGGTCTTTTCTGTGGATGTCTTCTGCTAATGGCATGACGACTTCTTCGGCGAAGGTTCTGAACGTGTCACGAATAATGCGTTTGTCTTCGTCGACATCACTTTCAGGTAGACCATTGTCTATAAAATGTTGCCCCAATGCGGATATGTACTCTGGTGACAAGAAATCTTGCATGCTTTCTAATTCAGGAAGCTCTGAGGCGTGCAAACCAAAAGTTTTCGGTCGTACTGCAAATTTTTGCGTGATGGAAGTAACCACATCGGCAATAAAATAGTTTGCTATGTCGGTTAAATTTGGATTCTTTGCAGCGCTCGCCAACACGGTTCTAGCGGCTAACAGTTCGGCCTGTGCAAACGCCAAACTGTATAATTCGATCTGTTCTTTATCTAGATCTCCCTGCAAAAAGGCGCAGGATTTGCGGATGAGCGTGTCTATTTGGTCCAGGACCGGAGTAAATTCAAAATTCTTCATGGGCGGAGTATGCCCGTTTTTATGTCTTTGAGGAATAATGTGCGTCGAGCTTTTAGTTCACCTTTGCGTGGACACATTTCATCAGGTACGCGGCCTCTCCTGTGGCAATAATAGACAAAGTTTCTAAGATCGTTGCAGCAGTCAATACGATGGGCAATAGTACCCAGCCCTATTCCAGCGAACAATTTAAATGATAGAGCAAGTCACCGCTTACTTCCTAGAGCTGCAAAAATCCATATGTGACAACTTGGCGGCTGTTGATGGCGCGGCCGAGTTCTCTCTTGAGCAAATTCGCCCGCCAACTGGCGGTCTTGCGCAGCCAAGGGTGCTAGCTGACGGTGCCCATATTGAAAAAGCTGCAGTGCAGTTCACTCATTCGGTAGGTGCTTCGCTGCCACCGGCTGCGACTGCGCGCAACCCGCACCTTGCAGGCTGCCCTTTTCAAGCCACAGCCATTTCATTAATCGTGCACCCGCGTAATCCGCATGTGCCTATTACTCACATGAATCTGCGCTTCTTTTATGTGGAGGCAGATGAACCCTCTTGGTATTTTGGCGGTGGCTATGACTTAACACCCTGTTATCCGGTAGATGAAGACATTGTGCGCTGGCACAGTGCGGCAAAAGCCGCAACAGGAGACCACTACCCGGCTCTGAAGAGTGCTTGCGATGATTATTTTTATCTCTCGCACCGCGGTGAAACCCGAGGCGTGGGAGGCATCTTTTTTGACGATTGGACTAATGGCGGGTTTGAGCAAAGTCTCGAGTTTGTGAAAGGCGTAGGTGATTCCTTTGAACCCACCTATTTACCTATTTTTCATGCACGCATGAAGACACCGTTTACCGAACAAGAGCGAGATTTTCAGCTGTATCGACGCGGCCGCTATGCTGAATTTAACTTAGCTTTGGATCGTGGTACCGCATACGGGTTGCAAAGTGGTCGTAGGGTAGAGTCCGTATTGGCGTCACTGCCGCCTTTGGTGAAATGGGTCTATAACTACCAACCGGAAGCCGGTAGTCGTGAAGCTAAGCTCACTGAGTATTATCTAAAGCCCCAGGATTGGCTTAAAAATTCTATTAAAATTAGCTAGTTGTGGGATATTTTTAGATTGAGTCTTGGGTTTTAGGGTCACTCTACAATAGTTAAGCGGTCTTCCACACTCGCTACACTGCCGGTTTCGCCGGCAATTCTAAGCGCTTTTTTCCGGGCATAATCCGAGGGCACTCGCCCTTTTAGAGTGACTACTCCTTTCGCTACGGAAACGCCTACCTGTAGACCTTTGACTTCTGGGTCGTTGAGTAATCGAAATTTCACCGCGGCTTTAATTTGAGCATCGTCGGCAAATTCTCCGACTGTTCTTTTTGACCCATCGCTATAGGCTTGGCAGCCGACGAAAAATCCCAATAACGCCCACGTGCAAATCAAACGAACAGTACGCATAACTATATCCTTATCCATAGACCCGGTTAGAATGCGAGATTGAATCACGGAGAGATTAAAATGCAACCAGAACTGAAAATTCTTGCGACAAACCTGCAATTCCCAGAGGGTCCAATCGCCTGTCTCTTATACACATCTGACGCTGCCGACG
>CAJXUL010000219.1 GCA_913060615.1 uncultured Gammaproteobacteria bacterium
AGATCTACACCTCTCTATTCGTCGGCAGCGTCAGATGTGTATAAGAGACAGTTGCGTAGCTTTCTGTCAGTTCAATGCCCGTTCTGTTAGTGGCATCAAGTAACTCGAAGAGCGTCGCTTTTTCGCTGTGTTCTGGGCAGGCTGGGTAACCGGGCGCAGGTCTTATACCTTGGTATTTCTCCTTGATAAAACTCTCTGCGTCAAATTCTTCATCTGGGCTATGGCCCCAGGTTTGCTGCCGAACATGTGCATGTAGTTTTTCTGCGAAGGCCTCGGCAAGTCTGTCGGCTAAAGATTTGATCATGATCTGCGTATAATCATCATCTGGGAATTCAGCCAGAATGGCATCTATATTAATGCCTGTGGTCACGGCAAAACCGCCTAGGTAGTCTGGGTTGCCAGATTTTTCAACATAGTCTGCTAAGCATTGATTTGGACTTAGGTCGTCTGGCTTTGGCGCTTGCTGGCGTAAGTGGTGCAGGGCCGCAAGGCGCTGAGTGCGACTCTCATCAGTGAATAGTTCAATGTCATCATCGCCCAAACGGTTGGCTGGCCATATTGCATAAACGCCTGCCGCTTCTAGGCGTCCATCGTCAATTAGCCATTGTAGTCTTTCTTGAGCGTCAGCAAACAGTTGTGTTGCAGCCTCGCCTACAACTTCGTCCTCCAAAATTGCTGGGTAACGCCCAGCCAGAGACCAAGTCATAAAGAACGGGGTCCAGTCGATGTAGGGTACCAATTCTGCTATTGCCGGCTTGTAATCGAAAACACCTAGCTCATTGGGTTTGACCGGCTGGTAATTTTGTTCCTCGCCAGACCAAGCATTGGCCCGGGCATCAGCTAAACCCAAAAATGCGCGCTTGGCGCGCCTTGCTTCCACCCTTGTCTTAATCAATGCGTATTCTTGATCAATTTCCTCAGCGTAAGCCTTATAGCTGTCATCGCCAGCCAATAGTTTACTGGCAACGCCTACTGCTCTTGATGCATCTGACACATAAACCGTTGCGCGGTTGTCGTAACAGGGTGCAATTTTTGCTGCGGTATGCGCTTTGCTGGTGGTGGCTCCGCCGATTAGCAGAGGGATGTCTAAGCCAAGGCGCTGCATCTCAGTGGCAACGTTGACCATTTCGTCTAAAGACGGTGTGATCAACCCTGATAAGCCAATCATATTGGCACCAGTGTCTATGGCGGTTTGGATAATGGTTTCTTTCGCCACCATAACGCCTAAATCTATTACTTCGTAGTTATTACATTGCAGGACCACACCGACAATGTTTTTGCCTATGTCGTGCACATCGCCTTTCACTGTGGCCATGACAATTTTGCCCTTGGCAGCGCTTTCTCGGCTGGGATTTTTCAGTTTTTCTTCTTCAATGAAGGGCACTAGGTGGCCTACCGCTTGCTTCATCACCCGCGCGCTTTTAACCACTTGCGGTAAAAACATTTTGCCGCTGCCAAATAAATCTCCGACTACACCCATGCCGTCCATGAGGGGGCCTTCAATCACTTCTAGCGGGTGAGAGGCTTCTAACCTTGCCGCTTCAGTATCTTCAACGATGAATTCGTTATTGCCCTTAATCAGCGCATAGCTCAGGCGTTCGGTAACGGGTAACTGACGCCATTCAGCCTCTTTCTTTTCTTTGGCTTCATTGCCGCCTTCATCGGTCATTGATTGCGCAATGGTGAGCAGTCTTTCGGTTGCGTCTTCTCTTCTGTTAAGCACCAAATCTTCAGCCGCTTCGCGCAGTTCGTCGGACAAGTCAGCGTAAATGCCAAGTTGACCTGCGTTAACAATGCCCATGGTCATGCCGGCTTGCACGGCGTGGTAGAGAAATACCGTATGTATTGCTTCGCGGACCAAATTGTTACCGCGAAAGGCAAAGGATACGTTGCTCAAACCGCCAGAGGTGCTAGCGCCTGGTAGGTTTTCTTTAATCCACCTTACCGAATCAATGAAGTCCACTGCGTAATTGTTGTGTTCTTCGATGCCGGTGCCGATGGCAAAAATATTCGGATCGAAAATAATATCCGAGGGTACTACGCCCACTTCTTCAGTGAGTACCTTGTAGCTGCGCTGGCAGATGGCAATTTTTCGCTCTAGGGAATCAGCCTGGCCGTCTTCGTCAAAAGCCATGACCACCATAGCTGCGCCATAGTCCTGACATTTTTGCGCGGCGCTGACGAATGCCTCGTGGCCTTCTTTTAGGCTGATTGAGTTAACAATTGCTTTGCCCTGAACACATTTAAGACCCGCTTCAATGATCTCCCATTTACTTGAGTCGATCATGATTGGCACTTTGGAAATATCAGGTTCCGTGGCGATCAAATTTAGGAAATGCACCATGGCTTCAGCGCCATCTAGCATGCCCTCGTCCATATTGATATCAATGACCTGAGCGCCGCTCTCTACTTGTTGGCGTGCTACCTGTAGTGCTTCTTCGTATTTTGATTCTCGAATGAGTCGGGCAAATTTCGCTGATCCGGTGACATTGGTGCGCTCACCTACGTTGATAAATAGGCTCTCGCTATTGAGTTTTAACGGCTCTAGCCCTGAGAGTTTCAATCCACTGGTGTCCCCGCGTGCTACTTTTCTCTCAATTAGCGGGCGAGGGGTCATGTCTTTGACTACTTCAGCAATGGCTTTAATGTGACTTGGTGTGGTGCCACAGCAGCCGCCGACGATATTCAGCCAACCGGCTTCAGCGTAGCTATGAATAATCTCCGCCATTTGTTCAGCGCTTTGATTGTATTCGCCAAAGGCATCAGGAAGTCCTGCGTTAGGGTGTACGCTGACAGCGCACTTACTTAAGTTAGACAGTTCATTAACGTGGGGACGCAGCTGTTCTGCGCCCAGTGCGCAATTCAGGCCGATGGATATGGGTTGAGCATGTTCGACTGAGTAAATAAAGGCTTCACAGGTTTGGCCTGATAAGGTTCTGCCGCTGGCATCGGTAATGGTGCCTGAGATCATTAGGGGGCAGGGATTGCTGAGCTGTCTGTTGACTAGATTTGCCGCGTAAATAGCGGCTTTTGCATTGAGCGTGTCGAAGACTGTTTCTATCAGAAAGATATCTACGCCGCCTTCGACTAATCCTTCTAGTGCTTCGGTGTAAGCGACCACCAGTGCATCGAAATCGACATTACGAAACTCGGGTCGGTTTACGTCTGGCGAAAGGCTGGCGGTTCTGTTGGTTGGGCCAACACTGCCGGCGACAAATCGTGGTTTTTCGGCGGTTGAGAATTCGTCAGCAACCGCCCGGGCGATTTTGGCCGACTCTCTGTTCATTTCCCTACAAATATCTTCAGTGCCAAAATCGGCCTGCGCAATACTTGTTGCGTTAAATGTATTAGTACAAATAATATCGCAACCCGCCTCTAAGTAGCCACGGTGGACTTCTTCAACAACGTATTGTCGAGTTAGGTTAAGAATGTCGTGGTTGCCCTTTAAAGACATTGAGTGTTCGCTGAACCTCTCGCCGCGAAACTCTTCTTCTTCCATTTCATAACCTTGGAAAGCACTGCCATAGGCGCCGTCGAGGATAACAATGCGCTTACTCATGACTTCTCTTAAGCGCGCTTCGGTAGATTGCTCGGAAATGCTGGTTTGCTTGGGTTTGGGCTGGGCTTTCATGGCGATACCAAAATTTAAAGCGAGACCCTAGCCTAGGAAGCGCGTCAGTACAATTGAAGGGTTCCTTGGTTGTGTTGAAACTGGCTCATTGTAATTCGTAAAATGGGCACCTTTGTTACGAATGTTATTCCCTGTTATCCGCTGGTGGCTGTACACTTGTGTGCTGCGAAGCGCCACAAGCTCAAATGAGGTTGGCAGGATTAGCTAACCTGGGTTAGGTTGCTAATTAGCTAGTTGAACAGTTTTGAAAAACAGATTAGAAAAACGAATTAGAAAAACGGATCCAAAAAGAGTATCTATGATAGAAATATCCGCCAGTGCCCAGACGTATCTCCAAGGCCTGTTATCCAAGCAGGATGACGATGATGTCAGCATAAGAATTTTTGTATCCCAGCCAGGTACGCCGCAAGCGGAAACCTGCATTGCCTATTGCCGGCCTGGGGAAGAGCAAGACGGAGATATTGCAGTGGAATATGCCGGCTTTAGAGCTTGGTTTGAAGGCCGCAGTGAGGCCTACCTAGAAGATGCTCAAGTTGACTATCAGGAAGATCAAATGGGCGGGCAGCTGACTATTAAAGCGCCTAATGCCCGAGTGCCTAAGGTAGGCCCGGATGCGCCGTTAGAAGATCGTATTAATTATGTTTTATATAATGAAATTAACCCTGGGTTGGCGGCACACGGTGGTATGGTGTCATTGGTGGAGGTCACTCCAGAGAGCAAAGCAGTCCTGCAGTTTGGTGGTGGTTGTCAGGGCTGTTCAGCAGTGGACATTACGCTGAAGAGTAGTGTGGAAACTACGTTGCTCGAGCAAGTGCCAGAACTGACCGGAGTTATCGATCACACAGATCATACGGTCACAGAAAACGCCTACTATTCGTAATTCCCTTACGGGATATTCAACTGGCGTCGAGTAATTCGGCGCCCCAGCTTCAAGCTCGCTGTCGAGCTAACGATTAAAGGTCAACGGCCTAAAATTTAACAAGCTAAAGTTTAACGAGCTAAGATTTAACTATCTAAAGTTTAACGAACTTTGAGTTGTTTGCTCAGGTCCGTCAGTAGGGCTTTTGTATCATCCCAATCGATGCATGCATCAGTAATGGAAACGCCATAAGCTAAACCATCAGGGTTCTTAATGCTTTGGTTGCCTGGGCCAATGTTGCTTTCGATCATTACTCCTGTAATGGATTCGTTGCCTGCTGCAATTTGATCCGCTACAGACTGAAGTACCGTTGCTCTGTCTCTTATACACATCTGACGCTGCCGACGA
>CAJXUL010000220.1 GCA_913060615.1 uncultured Gammaproteobacteria bacterium
CTTCAACTGCTTATACGCGCATAAATGGTGGCTGGTTTGGTCCTGATGGCATTCCAGATATGGAGACAGACTTGGACGTTATTTCTCCAGCTGAGGCAGGTATTTTTGCCGAAGCCCTAGCTCGAAATAGTTTTTTTGGCCCCAGTTCTTGGTATGTGAATCACGAAAATAATGCGGCCTTTAGTGCCAAAGTAAGCTCCGTGCCAATTACTAAACCCGTACTGTTTTTTCACGGCGAATATGATTATGTCTGCCAAACCGCCGTTGGCACACTTGCTGATCCCATGCGTGCAAGATGTTCAGACTTAACTGAAATTTATGTTAAGTCCGGTCATTGGATGGCCCAAGAGCGGCCTATTGAAGTGAATGCAGGACTAACAAACTGGTTGATAAGTAACGTTAGTTATTGGCCCGGCGCTGCGCACGCCTAATATTTACACAACCAGTAGAGGGTCGCGTGTAGGGTTCCAACACCGCTAAAAAAGAAGAATAAAAGTAAAAGTAAAAAGAGAACATTATGTCAATGCCGCGACCAGAGTATCCAAGACCAATATTGCGCAGAGAACGCTGGCTAAATCTAAATGGTCAATGGGATTTTGCGGCAGACCCAGATGACGTGGGGGTGAGTGAGGGTTGGCAAAACCGCGATGAGTGGCCGAGCACTATAATTGTTCCCTTCGCACCAAACACGAGCGCCAGTGGCTGCACCGTTGATCCAGATGTGCAAAGGGTTTGGTATCACCGCGCCTTTAGCAATCCAAATTGGCGGGGCGAGGAAGTTATTCTCAATATAGGTGCCTGTGATTTTGTAACCACAGTATTTGTCAATGATCACATCGTAGGCAGTCACACAGGCGGCTACAGTCCGATCAGCGTAAACGTCACCGCAGCGCTTACTGATGGAGAAAATCATCTCACCATAAAAGTAAAAGATTCTGGCTCTTGGCAGCAGCCGCGGGGCAAACAAGCCGGTGATACTCGGTGGCCAATAGACTACGACGCTATCATTGGTATTTGGCAAACCGTATGGCTAGAGCCTGTTAAAGCCACACATATTGAGGGGCTTAACTACGCCTTTAGCATGGCTGAAAACAATTTAGCCCTAACTATTAACCTGAGTGATTCGTTTGATGGTGAGGTGCAGGTATCTGTGGCTAAGTCGCAAATGCCCAGTAATGTACAAGCACTAGACAGCAGCAACGTGTCTCCTGAAGAATATTTCGAAAGTCAGGTAAGTCAGCAGCGCTCTGAGATCAAAACTTCAATTCACATACCCACTCCGAGTCTGTGGTCTCCAGACTCCCCGCAACTTTATGACGTGACCATTGTGCTTTTATCTAACGAAGGCACTGTGATAGATACCGTTTCAAGTTATACCGGTCTGCGAGAAGTGAGGGTGAGTGACGGCAAACTATGCTTAAACGGTGCCGCCATTTACCTACGCGGTGTTTTAGACCAAGGCTATTTCCCAGAGGGCTGGTACACGCCAGTAGATGACGAGGCCATGGTGCGCGATATCCAGCTGACCAAACAGCTGGGTTTTAATTTAGTCCGAAAGCATCAGAAGGCGGAGGACCCAAGATATCTATATTGGGCGGATCAGCTTGGTCTGATGGTTTGGAGTGAAATGCCATCGGGGCGTATTTTTTCAAACAATTTGGTCGAGTCGTTAACAAGTGAATGGACTGCTTTAGTGCGTCGAGACCAGGCGCACCCTTGTGTTATTTGTTGGGTGCCCTTTAACGAATCCTGGGGCGTGTGGCATCAGTCATCACGGCCGCAACAACGCGCCTTCGTGGACGCAATTTATCACTTAACGAAAACTCTGGACCAAACTCGCCCGGTTGTGGCCAACGACGGTTGGGAGTACTCCTCTGGAGACTTATGGACGCTGCATTTGTACGACAGTGCCTCGAAAGATCTTAATCATCGCCTTAACAACATACAGCGCAACCCCTACACAACGGTTTCTGACGACGCCAACAGCAGGGTGGCCACTTTGCCTGGCGCTGATCCATCTGGCCTGCCAATATTATTGACCGAATGCGGCGGGGTTGGTTTTACCACTGAGCAACAGCAAGACGAGCATTTTTCTTATGGTGCTTGGCCAGTTAACGAAGAGGCGTTATTAGCGCGAATAGAAGACCTTGGTCGTGGATTATCCAACTTGGACGCGCTGCAGGGGTTTGTCTGGACACAACTCACCGACGTGCAGCAGGAGATTAACGGTCTCTTGTATTTTGACCGCCAGCCCAAGTTGCCTGTTGCGCAGCTCGAGCGGATATTCTCGGCTATTGGCGAAAAATCCGGAGACTAATCATTATGATTAGTCCTGAGATTATCATCGGCCCTAAAAACACAGCTAAAACTAAAGCTAAAACTAAAGTTAAAAATCAGGCAGCGGCTCTGAATAAGTGACATTGCTCTGCTTTAGCTCGGCTATTTCGTCCGCGCTAAATCCCAGCTCCTGAAGTATTTGGCCATTGTGCTCACCCAAGCTCGGGGTATGCGTGTGGATATTACTGGGCGTATTAGAAAACTGTGCCGGTGGCCTGGGTGAGCGAATTTGCCCTGCACGCGGGTGCTCGTAGGTCCATAGGGCCTGCATGGCTTTAACCTGAGGATCATCGGGAATTTCATGGCGCATATTGATGCGAGAAAAGGGCACATCGTTTTGTTCAAAACGCTCACACAAGGTGTCGGTGGTCAGTTGGCTATAACCTTGGTTCATCAATTCGTTCAAAGTGTCGCGGTTTCTTGCTCGAGACTCAAAGTCTTTAAAGCGCTCATCGCCAATAAGATGATGCAGGTCTAGCGAAGTAAAAGTGCCGTCTATTTCTGCTTGTTGAACAGGCATTGCTGCAATCCAGCCATCTTTGGTCTTACGCATAAACATGCTGTGATCGCCGTCCGGTACCGTTTCAACGCCGTCTTCCAGCAGCGTGTAATTCGGCATGGTATCTGGCCACAGGAAAAACAAGCTAGCATCTAGCATAGAAAGTTCTACCCGCTGGCCCTTGCCAGATCGTTCGGCTTGGAACAGCGCTGCCACAATTGCCTCAGCTGCGGTAAGGGACGTGATCTTGTCGCACACTAGATTATTCACCATTGCCGGTGCGCCTTTGGGTTGCAGGGTAGCAAAGCCGCTGATGGCCTGAATAACCGCATCATAGACACGGCGCTTGGCGTAAGGACCTGTTGCACCCACGCCGTTAATCGACGCGTATACCAGCTTTGGTTGCGCCTCTTTGAATTGATCATAACCAAGGCCCAACCGGTCCATGACGCCTGGGCGAAAATTTTCCATAACCACATCGGCCGTCGCAATGAGCTTGCGCGCAATATTCAACCCTGCGGGGGTTTGTAGATCTAAACAAAGAGAGCGCTTATTGCGATTCATTGCCGCGAAAGGGCCTGGCATACCATTACTCTTTGGTAGTCCGCCACGCATCAAGTCGCCTTTAGCAGATTCAATTTTGATTACTTGCGCGCCCTGGTCGCCAAGTATTGAGGCCGCAATAGGCCCAGAATACACAGCAGTAAAATCAATTACTCGAACCCCTTGCAGAGGCCCCGTCGCTATACCGCCTAAATTTACCCGCTCTGTCATTTGTCACTCTCCCTAAGATGACAAAGGTTTAACAAAGTTTGACCGACAAGCCCAGAAAAACCGGCGAAAAGCTCGGAAAAACTCCGAAAAAGAGGCGCAGAAAAAGGAGCACGAAGAACGCGTAAAGCTTGAGGTTTAACGGCGGCTAAAACGGGCGAATAGGTAGAGGGATATGATTGAAGTGCGTTAGATTTTTGGAGCGGGAGTGGCGCAATGGCGCACAAGGCCTAGAGACGCTTTAAGCGAAAAGAGAGGTGACCAGATACACGGCGAAAATGCCGAGAGCGAGGAAGCTTTTGAGGTCGAAATATGTCTTTAATACTGTCATGCACGCCAAGGTATAGAAACCCGCTTAATTTCGGAAATACCCAAAAGCGCTATGGTTATAACAAAAGTGGTTAAGAGTGACTGTTTTGCTCAATTACGCAAAATTGAAGCCACGAGTTTGGGCACTGCTGGCAGCAGGCCTCTGCCACCCATTAAAGATAGAGCACTAGGGCCAAGGCTATGGGCGCAACGATAACCCATAAGCCAACGCCTAAGCCGATGCTCCGCATAGACATCTGACTCAGCGTTTGGCGATTTATTTCTAGCCCAATCATCGCTAAGGCGATGACCAAGAGGGTTTTACTTAACAAGCCAATGTAGCCTACAACAACAGGCTCTAAGGGAATAAAGCGGCTTGCGATGGCCATGCCGACAAAGAGTATGACAAATGTGGGCACCCTAATCTTTGCCTCGCGGCGGCCGTAAATGAGGCTCACGGCGAAGGCCAGAGGAATCAGCCAAAGCGTTCGCCCAAGTTTAACGGCGGCGGCAACTTGAACCGCCTCATCGCCATATATTGCAGCTGTGGCCATCACCGAACTGGTGTCGTGTATTGCCAGCGCCACCCAAGCGCCAAACACTTCCTGACTTAAACCAAGCTGGGTGCCAATAAAAGGGAAGGTCAAAAGGGCGATTATATTGAGTAAAAACACTAGCGCTGTGGCAACTGCAAATTGCTGTGGTTTGGCGTTAATGAGGGGTGCAAGGGTAGCAATTGCCGTCCCCCCGCAAATGGCAGTGCCGCTGGCAAGGAGCGTTGTTTCTACCTCATTTGAACGCAGTAGTTTACCTATGAGCAAGCCCAAGCCCAGAGTGCCTAAAACAAATACGGCAACAATCACACCGTAGTCAGACGACATTTGCATCAGGCTGTCTATACCCAAGGAAAAGCCGAGCAAAACAATGGCCTGTCTCTTATACACATCTCCGAGCCCACGAGACGGACT
>CAJXUL010000221.1 GCA_913060615.1 uncultured Gammaproteobacteria bacterium
TCGTGGGCTCGGAGATGTGTATAAGAGACAGACCTAATCCCAACGGGCGTCGCCCTGCATCTACCAGCGCATCATCCCACTGGTTTAGCGAACTTTGCGCTCGCCGCTCAACGCCATCCAAAAAAATCTTGGCCGCAAAACGAACAACGGCGGTGATAAGCAAAATCACAAAAACCTCGCTCACCCAAGCGTATGAGGTGAACATTGCAATCAGATCGTCCATAGTTTTCCAAATTCCATATCTACGTCAAAGCCATTTTCATAGCTGAAGAGCAGCACTTTATCACGGTTGTTGTGTCTTGTTTGCCGGGATGGCACTAGTAGCCAGATGAATATCTAAGCTTAAACAGTGCTGTACATAAACTCAGTACACTGTATATAATCCAACTACTGTATATTTGAACAGGAGCACAATTGATGAAATCGACCTTGGAATTGACCGGCGTTTTAACCGCTAGACAAGCGCAAATTTTGGAGCTGATACGACAATATATCGGCGAGACAGGTTATCCGCCTACGCGGGCTGAAATAGCTAAAGAGTTAGGATTTAAATCGGCTAACGCCGCAGAAGAACACCTTAAAGCGCTAGCGCGTAAAGGTGCTATTGAAATGATTCCAGGCACCTCAAGGGGCATTCGCGTTCCTGAACTGGCCGACCAAGGGCTACCCATTGTGGGACGAGTTGCCGCTGGTGACCCAATTTTGGCTGAGGAAAACATTGAAGATAGAATCGACCTGCCGGCTGGATTCTTCCAACCCCAGGCAGATTACTTATTGCGCGTACGCGGCGACAGTATGATAGATGCGGGTATTTTAGATGGCGACTTGTTAGCAGTGCATAAAACTCAGCAAGTTACTAACGGGCAGATCGTTGTTGCTCGCATAGACCAGGAAGTGACCGTAAAACGTTTTCAGCGCACTAAGAAACGCAACCAAATTTTGTTGCTGCCGGAGAACGAGGCCTACAGCCCCATAGAGGTAGATTTAGCAAATCAGGCATTTGCGATTGAAGGTTTGTCCGTTGGGGTAATCCGACAACAAATCTAGTAATCGTCGAGCATGTTTCCTGCATGGTGATTGGGTACCCAACATGCCCAATCATCTTTTTCTGAGTACTTTTTCTGAGTACTTTTTCTAAGTACTTTTTCTAAGTACTTGGCCTTAAGGCGCTTGGCTTTGAGGTACTTAAAATCAACTTTCCTTAAAACCGCTTCCACTCACAAAAGCCCTCTCTGCTCAGTAGCTAGACGTGCTTTAGTGCAACATCCCATCTAGCACCAAGTCTTTTCGCACCAGTTCATCCAGTGCCCGTTCTGCAAGCTCTAGCTCCTTTTAATCTAGCTCCTTTAATCTAGTTCCATTTGATCTAGTTCCTCTAGGCCTAGTCTTCGGCCTCGTCAGCCTTGGCAGCTTTCTTTTTTGCCGGCTTTTTAGTGGTCTTTTTGGCGGCAACTTTCTTTTTCTTCGCTGCGGGTTCGCCTTCTTCTATCCACTTAGGCTCAATGTAATAAGCCCGCCAACCAGATGCCTTGCCTTCAATCTCGGACTGAACATATTGCTCTTTGGTCTTGCGACTGTAACGAATAATCGCTGGGTTGCCCTTTGGATCAAACTCGGGCGCATCGAGCAAATAACGAAACTTAGGATCTAGCTCATTGGCGTGAGGTTTAATCTCAATAACCTTAGGTGCACGGGTCTCACGATTCTTCGGGAACTGGCTAGCAGCCAAGAAAATTCCAGAGGCACCGTCTCTGAGCAAATAGTGATCCTCTACCTTTTCGCATTGCAATTCAGGCATAGCAACAGGGTCTGCTTTTGGCGGCGCGGGCTCGCCACTACGCAGTAACTTACGAGTATTTTTACATTCAACACAGCCGAAGTATTTGCCGAACCGGCCAGACTTCAACTGCATTTCTTTGCCGCATTTATCGCACTCTAACAGCGGTCCGTCGTAACCCTTAATCTTAAAGGTGCCCGTTTCGATGGCAAAGTTGTCGCAATCTGGGTTGTTACTGCATACGTGCATCTTGCGCGTTTCATCTACAAGGTGGCTGAGCATGGTGCTATTGCACTTGTCACATTTGCGCTGTCTGCGAAGCAGCTTTGACTCGCCTTCCTCGTCTTTGTCTACATCTACGGCTTCTTCGCCTGGAATTAGGTTAACAGTCTTAGTACAGCGCTCTTTCGGCTTCAGGCCGTAACCTGAGCAACCCAAAAACACACCGGTAGAGCCATTGCGGATTTGCATATGGCGTTCGCATGTAGGGCACTCAATGTCCGTGTCAGTAGGAGAATTGGCGCGCATGCCGCTGTCTGGATCCTGTGCACCGACCAACTTCTGGCTAAAATCGCCGTAGAACTCATCTAGGACTTGGTCCCACTGGGCTTGTCCCTTGGCTACTTTATCTAGCTCCTGCTCCATATTAGCAGTGAAGCCGTAGTCCATTAGATTCTCAAAATTTTCCATCAATCGATCAGTCACCAACTCACCAATTTTTTCGGCGTAAAAACGTCGATTGGTCAGCGTGGCGTAACCTCTATCCTGAATGGTTGAGATAATGCTGGCATAAGTGGAGGGTCTACCAATACCTTGCTTTTCTAGCTCTTTAACCAGACTTGCTTCACCAAACCGCGGTGTGGGCTTTGTGAAGTGCTGTATTGCCTCTGAATCTTTGTGCCCTAGCACTTCTCCCTCGTACAAGTCAGGCAGTGTAGAGTCTTCGTCCTTGCGCGACATTGGCACCATGACTTTAGTATAGCCATCGAATTGCAAGATTCGTCCACGCACCGACAACTCAAATTCACCGGCGGTCACTTTAATATTGCTGCTCAAATAACGCGCTTCAGTCATTTGGCAGGCAATAAACTGATTGCGAATAAGTTCATACAACCGCACGGCGTCAGTGTCTACACCATCTATATGCTCAGGTTTGGTACCTACATTTGACGGACGGATGGCTTCGTGCGCATCTTGAGCGTCACCCTTGCTGGAATACTTCTTAGGCTCTTCCGGCAAATAGTCAGCGCCGAAGTTTTTATTGATATATTCACGGCAGCTTTCAACTGCGTCTGCACTCAAATTGGTCGAGTCAGTTCGCATATAGGTAATGTAGCCAGCCTCATAAAGGCGCTGGGCCATAGTCATAGTCTTCTTCACTGAGAAGCCCATACGGGTGCTGGCTGCCTGCTGCAATGTGGATGTAATGAACGGCGCATTAGGCTTAGTGCGTGTTGGACGATCATCGCGTTTACTAACGATAAAAGCCTGAGCTGACATAAGCTCTAGGGCAGCGTGAGTTGTGGCGCCATCAGAGGGCCTAAAATTTTCACCATTTTGTTTGCTGACTTCAAAGCGCAGGGCTTCTTCAGACCCTTGGCGGGTCAAATCTGCAAATAGATCCCAATATTCTTCAGGTATAAAGGCACGTATTTCGCGCTCGCGCTCTACTATCAAACGCACTGCTACACTTTGTACGCGGCCAGCAGACAAACCCCGGGCAACTTTTGACCAAAGCAACGGCGACAGTTCAAAACCCACTACTCTATCTAAGAAGCGTCGTGCTTGCTGAGCATGCACGCGATCCATATCTATTTCACCGGGATCAACAAATGCGGCTTGAATAGCTTTGCGGGTAATTTCATTAAACACAACCCGTCTATAGCGGCTCTCATCACCGCCAATGGCTTCACGCAAGTGCCAAGCAATAGCCTCACCTTCGCGGTCCATATCCGTCGCTAGATAAACTTCAGGTGCGTTTTCTGCAAGCCTGCGTAGTTCTTCAACGACTTTTTCTTTGCCAGGCAGTATTTCGTACTCAGCAGACCATTGTTTGTCTGGGTTAACACCCATACGCCGCACTAACTGCTCACGCGAACGCTTCTTTTTATAAGCTGCTTTCTTTTCCGGACTCAGTGCTTTGGTTTTTTGTGCCTCTTTGGCCCTTGCTTTGGGGTCAACGGCTTTAGCGCCTACGGGCAGATCACGAATATGCCCCACACTCGATTTGACAATAAAGTCATTGCCCAAATAACGATTAATCGTTTTTGCTTTAGCTGGAGATTCGACGATTACAAGAGATCTTGCCATATACATCCAAATATCGGTTGAAGTTGCTTATTTAAAAAAGACCCAAAGTCCCAAATTTTTGACCAAGTACCCAAAGAGTACGTTACCTAAACAACAAGAATGTTGAAAACATGCTCACAGAATAAAAATAAAATCATTCAATTTACTGCCGCTGAGATGCGGAAAGTGCGAGTTATAGGCCCAGCCCAGCCCCACTGTCAAGAAATCTCAACTAATAAAATACAAATATTGTCAAACCACTCGCTCTTGGAGCGACAAAATCACCTATGAAGTTAACCTAAATCCCAAGGGTGAGATTTCACAATTTCAATGACTTTGCGCAGGGTTGTATGAATGCTCTGCAACGGCTCTATAACGGTTTCCGGTAAGGTCTTGTTTACATTTTGCTTACCCGAGCGCTCTAGCCAAAAAGCCCCAACACAGCGCCCGTCTATAGCAATGCCCAAAACATCTTCGGGTAATGCAAGTAACAACGTGCGTATTGGTTTGAGCAACTCGCCTTGTTGCTGCCACGCCTCGACATTGTTTGTATGACTTTCTGCTTGGCGCGAATTACTTGCCGTTTCCGCCGGTAGTCCCCAACCTTCCATGCTGTCTCTTATACACATCTGACGCTGCCGACGA
>CAJXUL010000222.1 GCA_913060615.1 uncultured Gammaproteobacteria bacterium
AGAAGTACTAGTCCGCATGGAGAAAAATGCTAAATCAATGCTCTTACACCCCAAACCGCAAAAGGTGAAAGGTGAAAGGTGAAAGGTGAAAGGTGAAAGGTGAAAGGTGAAAGGTGAAAGACAGGATAGCGTGGACGTCTTTTTGTTAATTTGCTAATCAGCTAATCAACCAAAAAACGCCCTGCTACTTTCAATGTATTAGGCGCTTGGACTCCATTGCAGGCCAAGGCTAAGGCCCCAATCTGTTTCCATCTGCGGGCCGCTTAGACGTTGCCAAATCGGCACAGCGAACTCAAGCCCTAAACGATAATTTTCGTTAGGCAAAATCCAGTTAGCGCCTACACCCACATCCACCCGCTGACGCTTGTGCCGATTGGGGTCCGCTGTCTGCACCGGTGCCATGATCTGCCCATCCTTGCCACGCACATTACCCTTGTACATATACGTCAGCCTGCCGGAGAGACTCACCGATGGCGCAACAATATAACTGACCCAAGAAGACAACTGGTGTTCATCACCCAAACGATAATTTTCTGAGTTCTCTTCAACCCGCCATACGCTACGCCATTGGCTGCCCCAACCCAACTTGGCACGGTGATCTGCACCGTGATTTGAATAGGTAAGACCACTGATCAAATCGAAGCTACCAGAACCTAATTGCATAGGGTACGGCAAGCGCACCGTTGGCCGCATATTCATAGGCGTAAGTATTGTATCGGTTTCCTCTATGTCGGCGGTTGGCAACGAAAGGCCCAAAGTGCCATGCCACGAAACGCCAGTATCCCCACCCAATTTGATCAATGCGGCCACTTGGGTATCACCCAACCCGCTGGTCTTGGTGGTAAAGGTACCCAGTCGCTGCGTACCCATGCCACCCATAAAGGTAATGTGGTCCATCTCAATGTTTTTATAGCTGGTCATGGCCATTAACGTCACGCGATCTGTTGGCGCATACATTGCCCCCAACATTTGCATCTGCATAGTCATTTTTGTGGGTACAACCCGCAAGTTGGCCGGCTGCATTGGCATGCCCGCAAAACCGTTAACCTGTGTTTGCACAATTTCTTCTGGAGACAGAGAAATTGTCCCCTGAAGATTACCCTGCATAGACATGGTCATTGTTCGAAAGGACAGCATCCACTCGTCTTTCTTGTGTACGTGGTCACCCATTACGCCAATGGGTGCGTGGCTGTCAGGTCTAGTATCCGCTCTTATATCCGAAAGAGCAGCAATACTGCACAGACAGAACAGACTCAAAGCAAAAACTTTGCTCATGAAAATTCTCCATAGTGTTAGATTTTTGGATTGCTTAAATTTTAGCTGTAGAAAAATCTAACCCTTGGCGGAGCGCGGGCGTGGAAGTGAGTACGACGGTTAGCAGTGTGACCTGCTAACTTTTGCGGTTTTAGTATCGTTGCGGACTGGACTAGGGCAATGAAGTCCGGCGCAGTCGCCAGAGTTGTATCGTCATTTGCCGAGAGCAAGGCAAAGTCGCAGTTAATGAGTTCAACTTCATCTACGCTATGATGCTGGTGATGATCCCCAGGCATACTCGCCATTTGTGTAACGGTCATGCCGTCGGGGCAAAGTATTAGATACCATTGGCCATCTGCGGGCATGGTGCCCATAGGAATAATCAGGCGCAGGCAAATACTTACCCAAGCTAGAAGCAGTAAAATACGCTTAGGCATTGAACGCGTTTTGCAAAGTTAGCACGCCGGCTAAAAAACCAGCTATTGGCCTACTTATCGGCGCGTATGATATTGGACATTTATGGAGCAAGAAAATACTCAGAGATTGGGCTTTACCGAACTAAGCTATGAAGCCACCTAAATGCGGCCTTACATTTATAGTAAATAAAAATTGGTACCGCCAGCCCAATTGGAGCTGGCGTTAACCCTGAAGCGACTTTTACTAGGCTAAGCTATGTAACGCGCAAATTTTGTTGCCAGATGGATCTAACAAGTAAGCTAAATACAGACCATTTGGACCGCCACGAACACCAGGCAGGTCTTCACAATTCACACCACCGTTGGCCAGCCCTGCTGCATGCCATGCATCTGCTTGTTCTTGGTTAGCTGCCAGAAAACCGATAGTGCTGCCATTGCCATGAGTAGCTGCTTCACCATCGATAGGCTTGGTTAGGGCAAACACACCCGCTTCAGTGCGATAAAAACAGCGACCCTTGTCGTCGATAAAGCCTTCGCTATGGCCTAAGGCACCTAAAATTGCGTCGTAAAATACTTTTGAAGCCTGAATGTCGTTAGCACCGATCATGATATGACTGAACATAATATTGGGTCTCTTGTAGCTGAATTAAGGAGCCGGTATTTTAACCTGCGGCCATCTAAGCGCAAAGAATTTTTGTGCTCTTATGCAAGAATTTACCAAGTCCTAACGTTGAACCGGAGTGCAAGCGGACCAATGGCAGCATTGTGATGACGACCTTATCTATCTGGCACTCCAACAACAGTCTTGTGATGCTAGCAGCTGCAATGGCGTCAGTGGTCGCGGCAAAATAGAGCTATGACTGCGTCAGATTGACCAAGTTAGTTTTCTCCGAAACTCACTGTAGCGGTTCCTGGCGTGACCACCTCTGCGGCTTCATTTTTAATAAACAACGTCAACTCAACCCGACGATTCTCCAAGTCTATTGCGCTAATGACGCCACCACTGGTAAGTACCTCGCCCAGATAGGACGCCTTGCGATTGCTGTAACCAAAGCTCACCACACTGCCTTGAGCACCTGCCCAATTTAGCGCCACTTGAGACAACCAATCGCCCTGTAGCGGACCATCAATGACAATGGCTGGATGACCTTCAACTGCAGTGGTGTATGTTTCATCGTAGTGAATACGGTGAGCATTCCACACCGCTGCGTTATACATAAACAGACTGACATTGGTGGCGCTATGCTGGCGCTGTGGCAACTCAGTGCCAACGCTTAGTTTTTCTAGGTCAATTTCTAGTTCTGGTTTGCTATCAGTACTCACAGCCTACCTCGCAATACTGGTTTGTATTTCTTCCAACACCAACTCCCCTTGGGCGTTAGTAATGGCAAGAGATCGAACAGTGAAAATAAGCGGCCCAGTGCTGCCCTGTTTTTCATACATATCGGTTATTTTGCGCGTACCAAATAGCCGATCACCGGGCCGAATGGGCATGTGCTGATTAATCTGTGTGCCGCCTGCCATAATGCGTTTCAGTGGCAGCTTGGGGCCAGTTGCCTTACCGCGAGCAAGGCCATCAGCACGCATATCCGCTAGCGCACTGATGGGCGAGAATAAGTTGAAAACAAACATGGGCGGCGCTTCATCACCTTGAATGTACCTAGCTTGCTGTTGCTCAGTGGCTGCGGCATATTTTTGTATCTCACGGCGGCCAATTTCCACTTCAATGCTTGGTTCCGGAGTGCCAATTGAAGCCAAGTGTTCACTGGTTAATAGTCCCATGTAGTTTCTTATATTAGATTATTCCAAGCTATAGACTAACCCACAGAAGGAACAGAGAGAAAGGTGTGGTGACTGCACTAATCCTGCCACCACTGCATACCATCGCATACCATCACGCACCCATTAGCTCTCGCTGCTTCCTAGCACCAAGCCAAGCCAGAAAAACTGTATTGCTCGCCCCATTGGTCTGACCTCACTATCTGTTAATCTAAAAACAGCCACTTTAGACAAGAAACAGTTCATTTTGAGACAGGGGAATGCAAATGAGTCATCTACTTTTTGAAATACAAGATCACATCGCCACACTGACCTTAAACAACCCAGAACAACGTAACGCCTACAGCCCAGAAATGGCTGTCAAATTAACCCAGTACCTGCGCCAATGTGACCGCGACCCAGATGTTCGCGTAGTCATTATCACCGGCGCAGGGGACTCGTTTTGTGTCGGCCTAGACCTCAACGACGTGCGCGAGCGCGGCGAAGGCAAAAAAGAACAGCCAACAGAGACCGAAGACCACCCTACCCAGCGTGTATTGCGCACTTACCCATTTCAAATCTCTAAGCCTGTTATCTGCGCCATCAATGGTTCTGCAGGCGGATTTGGCGCAGCTTACCCACTAACCTGCGACATTAGGCTGGCAGCAAATGAAGCAAACATTGCCTTCTCATTTGTGAAATGGGGGCTGATTCCAGAGATGGGCACCACCTGGACCTTGCCCAGACTCATTGGTATTGAAAAAACATCAGACCTATTGCTTACGGGACGTAAAGTATCCGGCACGGAAGCTGCCAGCATGGGCCTAGTGTTGCGCTCGGTACCCAGGGTAGAACTCATGGATGAGGCCCGCCGCTTAGCCAAAGAGATCGCCGAAGGATCATCACCCACCGCAGTGTCCATAGTTAAGCGTATGACCTGGGGCAGAATGATGGACGAAGGGGAGCTTTATAGAGCCATATACGAAGACGACGATGTCATCTCTTGGGCCTTTAATGGGCCCGATGCCGCAGAGGGCAACGCCGCGTTCTTCGAAAAAAGACCCGCCAATTGGGTGGCAGTAGATCCAGACACGCTACCAGACTTTGGTAAGCGTAATGCCAATCCGTTTGGCCTAGGGTAGAGCGATCAGCATCCAAACAAAGCGGACACCTAGCTGCCAATTAAAATATTCGGACGAGGACAAACAGGAGGCACTCACAATGCCTCCAGCCTGTCTCTTATACACATCTCCGAGCCCACGAGACGGACTCCTATCTCG
>CAJXUL010000223.1 GCA_913060615.1 uncultured Gammaproteobacteria bacterium
CCTATGAGCCAAATTGATTCAATCTTCGCCATTTCTGCCATCGACGGGCGCTATCGTAGCAAGGTAGAAAATCTCGCACATATCACCAGTGAATTTGGTTTGATTAAGTACCGCACTGAGGTTGAATGTCAGTGGGTACTTTTTCTTAGTGAATGCAACGAGATACCCGAAATACCTAGCCTTGGCGAGGAAGATCGCGCGTTTGTTGCGGCCATCGCAGAAAATTTTGACGCTGTTGGCGCTGCTCGAATCAAATCAATTGAAGCCACCACAAACCACGACGTGAAGGCGGTTGAGTACTACCTGAAAGAGCAATTTGCGCTACGCCCTAACCTGCAGGCGATAAACGAGTGGGTGCACTTTGGCTGTACATCTGAGGACATTAACAATACCGCTTATGGGCTAATGGTTAAGGCTGGCGTTGAGGACGTGCTACTAGTGCACATGGATCAACTGATAAAGGTGATTGATGACCTAGCGCAGCAATACGCAGAGCTGCCTATGCTATCTCGTACCCACGGGCAAACCGCCTCGCCGACTACCTTAGGCAAGGAAATGAAAAACGTTGCAGCGCGCTTGTATCGACAGCGAAAGCAGCTAGCGGCAGTAGAAATACTGGCCAAATTCAACGGCGCCGTCGGCAACTTCAACGCCCACCTAAGCGCCTACCCAGATCTGCCTTGGGCAGATCTATCCGCGCAATTTATTCAGCGTCTAGGACTGGTCAACAACCCGTGGACTACACAGATAGAACCCCACGATTACTTGGCCGAAGTCTTTCACTGCATTATGCGCTTCAACCAAATTGTGTTGGATTTCGACCGAGATATTTGGAGCTATATCTCTATCAATTACTTCAAGCAGCGCAAAGTTGAAGGCGAAACCGGCTCTTCTACCATGCCGCACAAAATCAACCCAATCGACTTTGAAAACTCCGAAGGCAATATTGGTTTGGCCAATGCACTGCTAGACCATATGGCCAGCAAGTTACCGGTATCGCGTTGGCAAAGAGACCTATCGGACTCAACGGTGCTGCGCAATATTGGCGCCGCTTTCGCGCATTGCGGTATTGCTTATCAAGCCACCCTGAAAGGCCTTTCTCGACTAGACGTTAACCCAGAGGCCATTGCAGCAGATTTGAATGACAGCTGGGAAGTTTTAGCCGAGCCGGTGCAAACTGTTATGCGTAAATACGGCATGAATGAACCCTACGAGCAACTTAAAACTGTCACCCGCGGACGCAGTCTAAATGCCGAATTATTCTTAGAAATACTGGAAGAATTAGAGCTCCCTGATGCTGCACAAGCAGAGCTGCGGGACCTCCGACCGGACACCTATATAGGTATTGCCAGCGAGCTAGCGAAACGCGAGTTCGAATAAACTGAATAAAACGAGTTGTGGGAAAAGAAAGACGGATAGCTCAGTATTAGTCCACTAAGGCGCATTAGAGGCGTAATAGATGAGCAATAGATGAGCAATAGATGAGCAATAGAAGACTAATAGAAGAGCGATAGACGCACTAAATTTGGACAGGCATATAGCCTCTAAAAGTTAACGCTAAAAACAGAATTTTAAAATACCAGAAGGCGCAATAGCCAAATTTTTTGCAGCGCGAGCACAACCATATGCGCTGTAGCAATTAATACTGATGGACCAATAAATGAATCATTTACACCGTAAACCACTACCCGGCACCAAACTTGATTATTTCGATACCGAAGCCGCCGTTAATGCAATTAAGCCGGGTGCTTATGCAACCCTGCCCTACACCTCTCGTGTGCTGGCAGAAAATCTGGTGCGTCGCTGTGACCCAGAACTACTCACAGCCTCACTAGAACAAATTGTTTTCCGCAAGCAGGATTTAGATTTTCCATGGTTTCCAGCCCGAGTGGTTTGCCATGATATTCTTGGACAAACAGCCTTGGTAGATTTGGCTGGTTTGAGAGACGCCATCGCAGCCAAGGGCGGTGACCCGTCGAAAGTAAATCCAGTAGTACCTACACAACTGATTGTCGACCACTCGCTGGCCGTTGAACATGCTGGTTTTGAAAGCGACGCCTTTGAAAAAAATAGGGCTATTGAAGATCGACGCAACGATGACCGTTTCCACTTCATCAATTGGACCGCTACCGCTTTTGAGAACGTCGATGTAATTCCTCCCGGCAATGGCATCATGCACCAGATAAACTTAGAGCGAATGTCTCCGGTAGTTCACGCCAAAGACGGCGTCGCCTTTCCTGATACGTTAGTCGGAACCGACAGCCATACACCACATGTAGATGCCCTAGGCGTTATAGCTATTGGTGTTGGCGGCCTTGAAGCAGAAAGTGTCATGCTTGGCCGCGCCTCTTATATGCGCCTACCAGATATCATTGGAGTAAAACTCTCCGGCAGAAGACAGCCTGGCATTACAGCAACCGATATTGTCTTGGCCATTACCGAATTTCTGCGCGAACAAAAAGTGGTTTCGTCTTACTTAGAATTTTTTGGCGAAGGTGCTAACGAGTTAACTTTAGGCGACCGAGCAACCATTTCAAATATGACGCCAGAATTTGGCGCTACCGCCGCAATGTTTTATATCGACAAGCAGACCATCGAATATTTACAGTTAACCGGCCGCGATCCAGAGCAGGTCAAACTTGTGGAAACTTACGCAAAAGCCACCGGCCTTTGGGCTGATAGTCTGACTACAGCTGAGTATGAGCGCACTCTGACATTTGATCTGTCCAGTGTAGGCCGCAACATTGCCGGACCGTCAAACCCGCACAGAAGAGTAGCCACCGCTGACTTAGCAGCAGAAGGCATTTCCGGCGTAGTAGAAAACGTAGAGGGCGAAATGCCGGACGGCGCTGTAATTATTGCCGCCATCACCAGCTGCACAAACACAAGCAATCCACGCAATGTAATTGCCGCCGCGCTCATCGCACGCAACGCCAATGCACTAGGCCTGACCAGAAAGCCTTGGGTAAAAACCTCGTTAGCCCCCGGCTCAAAGGCCGTGCAACTCTACTTAGAGGACGCCGACTTACTAAAAGAGTTGGAAGCATTAGGCTTTGGCATTGTCGGCTTCGCCTGCACCACTTGTAACGGTATGAGCGGCGCATTAGACCCTGTGATTGAAAAAGAAATCATCGACCGCGACTTATACTCAACAGCCGTGCTTTCCGGCAATCGCAACTTCGACGGGCGCATCCACCCCCATGCAAAACAGGCATTCTTGGCATCGCCGCCATTGGTGGTGGCTTACGCCATTGCAGGAACAATTCGCTTTGACATTGAAAAAGATATTTTGGGCACCGATGCAAACGGCCGCGATATTACGCTAAAAGACATCTGGCCCAGTGACGAAGAGATTGATCAAATTGTTAAGGCCAGCGTAAAACCTGAGCAGTTCAGCAAAGTATACGATCCAATGTTTGTCTCATTAAAAGATGTCACCAGCCTCACCGACCCGCTCTATGACTGGCGTCCTGAAAGCACCTACATCAGACGCCCACCTTATTGGGAAGGTGCGCTAGCTGGCGAGCGCTCGCTCTCAGGTATGCGCCCACTTGCGGTGCTGGGCGATAACATAACCACCGACCACCTATCGCCCTCCAACGCCATAATGTTGGACAGCGCGGCAGGAGAATATTTAGACAAAATGGGACTGCCCGAAGAAGACTTTAACTCTTATGCAACCCACCGCGGCGACCACTTGACGGCCCAACGAGCCACCTTCGCTAACCCGAAACTCGTCAATGAAATGGTGCTAGAAGATGGCGCTGCCAAGCAAGGCTCGCTAGCTCGGATAGAACCTGAAGGCAAAGTCAGCCGCATGTGGGAGGCTATAGAAGTTTATATGGCCAGAAAGCAGCCACTGATTATTGTCGCTGGCGCTGATTATGGCCAAGGCTCATCTAGAGACTGGGCGGCTAAAGGCGTTCGGCTAGCGGGCGTGGAGGCTATCTTAGCTGAAGGCTTCGAACGTATTCACCGAACTAATCTAGTAGGCATGGGCGTACTACCGCTAGAGTTCAAGAACGGCGAAAATCGTAAAACTTTTGCTATTGATGGCACGGAAACTTTTGACGTTATTGGCGAACCCACGCCAAGGGCAACGTTAAAAGTGATTATTCGACGCGCCACAGGAGAGTCGGTAGAAGTTGAAGCGACCTGCCGACTGGATACTGCCGAAGAAGTTTCAATTTATGAGGCTGGCGGTGTATTACAGCGCTTTGCTCAAGACTTCTTAGAGTCGAGCACTACTACAGCTCACTAATCGAGCACTTTTTACAGCGCACCTCAAAGAGCGCGTTTTAGGATTTAGTTAAATGGCACATGCACCGCAAATAAAGATCCCCGCAACTTATATGCGCGGAGGAACTAGTAAAGGCGTCTTCTTTAACCTGGCAGAGTTACCAGAATCTGCGCAGGTTGCTGGTGCTGCGCGAGACAATATGATTTTGCGTGTTATTGGCAGCCCTGACCCTTACGGCAAGCAAACCGATGGCATGGGCGGGGCCACTTCAAGCACCAGTAAGTCTGTGATACTGGGCAAAAGCACCATTGCGGATCACGACGTAGATTACCTTTTTGGCCAAGTAGCCATCGATAAAGCTTTTGTTGATTGGAGCGGTAATTGCGGCAACTTGTCGGCAGCAGTCGGCGCTTTTGCAATTGCGAACAAG
>CAJXUL010000224.1 GCA_913060615.1 uncultured Gammaproteobacteria bacterium
CGTCGGCAGCGTCAGATGTGTATAAGAGACAGAATTCAAACTGGGGTTGTTTGAGCAGATAAAACCTTCGACCCGTGCTCAAGCGACGGTAGCTGATATCACGGCAACGAGAGCTGCTAATAGAAAGCTTGCAAGAGAGGCTGTCAGACAGTCTCTCGTCTTACTTCGTAATGATCAGGATCTCCTTCCTCTCAATCCCACGCAACATATCTTAGTCATTGGGAGCGCCGATGACATAGGGAAAGCCTCAGGAGGTTGGACACTGAGCTGGCAAGGCATTGGGAACGCAAACGCCGACTTTCCAACAGGGACCTCAATTTATGGTGAGCTCAAAAATCAGATAGAAAACGCTGGCGGAACGATTGAGCTGTCTAAACAGGGTGAATTTGAGCGCCGACCAGATAAGGCCATCGTAGTATTCGGCGAAGATCCCTATGCGGAGGGGTTGGGTGATGTCTCAGACCTACAAGCACCGGATTTAGATCGCGTTAACAAAATACTACGGACGCTGAGAGAACAGGGTATTCCTATAGCCACGGTTTTTTTGACAGGTCGGCCGATGTGGATAAATCCCGTGCTCGAAAACAGTACCGCGTTTGTCGTTGCGTGGCTGCCAGGATCCGAAGGCGGCGGAGTTGCTGATCTTTTATTACGGGACGCTAAAGGGGAAGTCCAGTTTGACTTTCTCGGGCGGCTGTCGTTTGACTGGCCCAACGATAGTCTTAATGCACAAGACAACGAACTGCCGGTCGAGAATAATCTCTTTCCCTATGGGTATGGACTCAGCCTCGCCAGTGCATCTTTAGCCAAGCTCCCTGAGCTCAAGCTAGAGCCAACTAAAGCAAGTGGGCGAAGCGAAACTCTGGCGTCAGTCAGGATATTCAACGCGCGTACTCACCCAGATTGGGAGCACTTTCTAGGAGAGCCTTTAGGTTGGCAACAGCGCTATGAGAATGGAGATCAACGCTCCAATGGAGGGCAATTAAGAGTAAGGCGAGCAGATAATATTGTCCAGGAAGACAGCCTAAGGCTTCTTTTTAGAGGGGATGGAAGTCAATTGAATCAATGGTATTGGCAGGCACGAGCCCCCAAAGATCTCTCAGGCACGCTCGAAGAAGAGAGTATGCTAAATTTTATGATAGCCGTTAATTCCTATCCATCTGAAGAGGTCACTGTGCGAATGGATTGTGTCTATCCTTGTTCAGCGGCAGTATCCATTACCAAGGCTCTCGAGGCGTTTCCTCTAGGGGACGCGAGGGAGCTGGCGATACCTATTCAGTGCTTTGTAGAGAATGGATTGAGGGTTGATAGAGTCGACACACCAGCTCTGCTTGTGACCACAGGCGCTCTGGACGTTACTCTCTCTTCGGTCAACATAGGCGCAGCTAGCGCAATATCAACAAAAATGGCTTGTAATTAACAGGTTGACTTTCATCCTAACGGCGAACGCACATGACTAACCTCGATTACTCAATCGTTATTTTTTACGCGATAGCACTCTTACTTATTGCGTACAAGCTCTCGAATAAGGAAAACGCGAGCTCGTCAGCCGAGAACAACTATTTCTTAGCGGGTAGTTCATTACCGTGGTGGGCTATAGGGGCATCGCTCATTGCTGCGAATATAAGCGCCGAGCAAATAATAGGAATGTCTGGATCGGGTTATGCTATTGGTATGGCAATTGCGTCTTATGAATGGATGGCGGCAGTGACTTTGCTCCTTGTTGGGAAATATCTTCTGCCGATTTTTCTTGAGCGAAAAATATATACTATGCCGCAGTTCCTTGATCAGAGATATGATCATCGAGTCCGATTGACAATGAGTATTTTCTGGATTGGGGTCTATGTTTTCGTTAATTTGACTTCTATATTATGGCTGGGTGCTCTAGCTATAGAAACGATCACCGGTATTAATTTAGTGGCCGGAATGTTCGCGCTAGGGTCTTTTTCTTTGATATATTCTGTTTATGGTGGTCTGCGTGTGGTCGCGTTCACTGACATCATTCAGGTCGTTCTGTTGGTTTTTGGCGGATTACTCGTTGTTTATGTTCTCTTGCAAGAGATTGGTGGAGATGGTCAGGAAATGGCTGCGTTTTTAAGTTTGGCGAGTGAGGTGCCGTCAAAGTTTGATATGATTCTATCTAAGGGCGACTCCAACTACGCTAGCCTCCCCGGGATCTCGGTTTTACTAGGCGGTATGTGGGTAATGAACTTGTCGTATTGGGGATTTAATCAATACATTATACAACGCGCACTTGCCGCAAAAAATCTTGCTGAGGCGCAAAAAGGGATAATTTTTGCTGCATTTCTCAAAATACTTATGCCCCTAATTGTCGTGCTTCCAGGAATACTTGTCTTCATTGTAAACTCAAATCTTGAAAGTCCAGACCAGGCCTACCCAACAGCGATGTCATTCCTTCCTGTGGGAATAAAAGGCCTTGTTTTTGCTGCGCTAATGGCCGCAATAGTGTCCTCACTCTCCTCGATGTCGAATTCAATTGCTACTATATTTACAGTCGATGTGCTTCCGAGAATTGGAAAGTTAGAGGCGAGTGACCCAATCCTAATCGGTCGAATTAGCGCCGTAATAGCGATGGTCGTCGCAATGTCTGTGGCGAAGCCGCTTCTTGGAAACTTTGATCAGGCTTTTCAATACATCCAAGAATTTACTGGCTTCTTTACGCCAGGAATTGTCGCGATCTTCTTGCTTGGAATAATGTCACCACGAGTCACTGCCAATGGTGCACTCACAGCTGCAATCGGGTCAGCTATTTTTTCCCTGCTAGGAAGGTGGCTATTCCCAGACATACCATTTATGGATCGTGTCGCGATAGTATTCTTGTTGTGTGTCGGCAGTGCTTTGCTTGTTTCCAGAGGCAGTTCTTCGGAGAGGGTAGATTCGCGGTTCTATGATCGGAGCTTGTTCAACAGTGAAACCAATGCAAGCTTTAACCTTTCAAGCTGTTTGGTTGTTTTAATAGTTGGTTCTTTCTATGTAATCTGGTGGTAAGGGGTTTGGTAAATCTTAAGACACTGTGTGCGAGTTCATATATGGGGTCCAATGCGGAGCCAGCGCACCAGCTCACGCTTATCATAACGTGCGAATAGGCGAGCAAATTAGGAAAGAAGCGTTCGAAAGCTTTTGAACTAAGTTAAAAGCGCCCACTCGTAGAAGCTATGATGTATCCTTCTATAGCTCTTGTTTTTTGATTACTCGTCAACTTCAATGTAAAAAGATATTGGCAAACGAGTTCGTATTTAAGTTATAGATAGAAATAAGATTTTCTTTTTATCGCGTGCTTTTTCATAACATTTTCGTAACTTAGTTCTTATGAGCCATGATTAAGATAAGAGTTGCGTAGACTCAATAATGAAAGTTTATCAGTGTTTTTTTACTGGGAAGTAAAACGGTCGATCAAAGCGTAGTACTGAAAGCTTTGAATTAAAGCAACTCGGCAGGTTCCTCCTTCCGGAACGTTTACAGGGCCTAGCGTGGCTATTCAGAAGAGTTTTGCAAAACGACCCTTAAACATAGAAAATTTTGTGCTTGGGGCGATTAGTTTTGTTGAATCAGTAAATTGTGTGTTACTTCACTCGCTAATGACCGCAGATAATTTAAGCGCGGAACCTATGCATATGATTACGATTACGGATGGCTTCGTAGGCGAATTTCAAGAGTTTGATAATACCGCGGCTACAGCCGATAGCGGTAAGAATCGCTAGGTAGTTGAATTTTTGGTCAACAATTCAATAATCAGTTAAGGCCCTTCTGGGATTTTGGGAAGCTATGAAATCATTCTTCGCACTTTGGGGTATTTTATTGAATTGGTAAGCGCACTCCTACATAGAGTTTAAATCTTTAGACATAGTTGCTTTTAGGGGCGTCGCAGTGTTAGCCGCCTGTATAGAAATTCATTAACTTGATCAACAACAGAAAAGGAGCAAGAACTGCATGAAACTCTATAACTCTATGGGACCTAATCCACATATTGTCCGCATGTTTGCTGCCGAACTTGGCGTGTCGCTAGAACTCATTGAGATTGATTTGATGGCAGGCGAGAATCGCGAATCCGCCTACCTCGCTCGAAATCCGGCGGGTCAACTGCCTGCGCTCGAGCTCGATGACGGGGAAATTATTGCCGAAGTTACAGCTATCTGTGAATATCTTGATGAGACTGGGACAAAAACCTTATTAGGCGAAACCGCCGCAGAGCGCGCGCAAACTCGAATGTGGACGCGAAGACTCGACTTATCTATTTGCGAACCGATGCTAAATGGTTTTCGCTACTCTGAGGGGCTGCCAATTTTCCAGAATCGAATGATTATGATTCCTGAAGCTGCGGCAGGGTTAAAGAATGTGGCTCAAGATAGGCTTGCCTGGTTAGACCAACAGATGGCAGATGGTCGCCAATTCATCGTTGGTGAACGTGTAACGCTCGCCGATGTCTTTCTTTATTGCATGCTCACCTTTGGCAATGGTGTAGGTCAGCCCATGTCGCCAGACCACACGCATATCGCCAAGTGGTATGAGCGTATGGCCGCAAGACCTAGCGCTGGGGCTTGATGGTTTTGAGGGAGATTCTATTGCAGGGCTGTCGATTACGACAAAAGGCTTTTATGAAATAGGAAATATGACCTGTCTCTTATACACATCTCCGAGCCCACGAGACG